>JAADYV010000038.1 GCA_010092855.1 Chloroflexota bacterium
TACTGCTCCCCGGACGATTCGCGCCCGACCGTGCAGTTCACCTTCCCGCTCGATGGCGCAACGGTGAGTGACATCGTCCAGGTGCGCGGCGTGGTCGAGATGCCCGGCCTGGCCAGCTACGAGCTGCGCTACGGCCTGGGCGAGAACCCGACCAGCTTCAGCAGTCTGATGCCCCTGGCGAGTCCGATAGTTTCCAGCGGCGAGGAAGTCCGGTTGGTGGAGTTGGATACGCGCGCGCTGACTCAGCAGTACGGCGACGGCCCGTACACACTGCGGCTGACGGCGTATGACGACCAGGGCCGCACTGTCACGCGCGACGTGACGGTTACCGTCAGCAATCCGGGCCTGGCCCCGGCGCAGTAACGTCTGCCCCAAAAAAACGCTTCCCCTGGTTGGATTGGGTCCGCCAGGGGGAGTACCGCGCAAGAGACGACCTTTCCCCAATTCAGACTACATCCCACTGCCGGTGTTGACAGGTGGACCGATAGGTTGTAAAATGCACGACGTATGAAATTATACATCGTATAAAAACGTACGTTGTTCAATGAGGTGTTCGTATGTCTCCTGAAACCAGTCGGTCTGAACGCAAAAAAGAAAAAACCCGGCAGCACATCATATCGGCGGCGATGCGCCTGTTTGCCGAACAGGGCCTGGACGCGACCGCGATGGAGCAAATTGCGGAAGAAGCCGATGTCGCCAAAGGCACGTTGTACAACTACTTCCCGTCCAAAGAGGTGATCGTCAGCGCGTTTGTGCAGGGGCGGCTGGCCGAACAGGGCGCGGCTCGTCTCCAGCAGATACACAACCTGCCGGATACACGAGCGCGTTTGACCTACATCTTCGACGAGTTGGTGGCAGGCGTGCAGGCCCAACCGGAGATTTTCGAGCGCTTCCTGGTCTACCAGTTGCGGCAGACGGTGTCGCTGCACCCGAACCAGAAGGTCGACGGCAGCCTTTACACGCTGGCTGACCAGATCGTCCGGTTGGGGCAGCAAGACGGCGAAATCCGGGCCGATTTGCCCGTCGATATGATCAAAGACCTGTTCGAGTTCGCGTTTATCGAGGTTGCCAAGCACTTCTACATTGCACCAGACTCGTTCGATGTGCCCAAGGTGATCGCGTGGAGTGTGGACTTGTTTTTGAACGGCGTCCGCGCCCCCTAGACTTTGAGGAGAGTTACCCATGCCGAGTTTCAGGAGCCGCCTGGTTGTGTTTATGCTGAAGAACGGCCCGCGGCTGCAGTTTGGCCGCCAAGGGTCGGGCGTATTTGACGCGAATTACATCCAGGAATTCCGCCGCAAGGTGGACCATCCGCCCAAGCTGTTCGGCAAGCCGCCGAAACACATCGAGATCGAGCCGATCCAGATCGGCGAACTGTATGCCGAGTGGCTTCGGCCAACCGGAACGCCCCACGAGCGTGTGTTGCTCTACTTTCACGGTGGTGGCTACGTCTCTGGGACGTGCGCGGCGCACCGGATGCACGTCGCCAAAGTGGTGGACGGCAGTGGACTCCCGGCGCTGGTGTTCCAATACCGGCTGGCCCCGGAACATCCCTATCCGGCAGCGCTGGAGGATGCGCTGGCGGCGTATCGCTGGCTGTTGGGGCAGGGCACCGACGCGGCCCGTATCGCGTTCATGGGTGATTCGGCGGGCGCGGGATTGTGCCTGGCCACGCTGCTGGCCATCCGCGACCAGGCCTTGCCGTTCCCGGCGGGCGCGGTTGCGCTTTCGCCCTGGACCGACCTGGCCTGTACCGGCGAGTCCTACCAGACGCGGCAGGCGCTTGACCCGGTGACGCCCATCGATTCGTGGACCGTCTTCAGCCAGAGTTATGTCGCTGACAACGATCCCACCTTGCCCTGGATATCGCCGCTGTATGGTAACCTGCACGACCTGCCGCCGCTTCGGATGTACGTGGGCGAATACGAGGTCATGCACGATGATTCGGTCCGGTTTGCCGCAAAAGCGCAGGCCGCCGGAGTCGATGTACGCCTGACGGTAGGCGAGAAAATGATCCACTGCTACCCGATTTGCGCGCCGCTCTTCCCCGAAGCGACGGCAGCGTTGGCCGAGATCTGCGCCTTCCTTCGCGCGCGGGTGAGCGACCAGCCCGAACGTGCGCCGGTGGCGGTGTAACGACCGCCCGACCTCAGAATACTCCCCCTGGCGGACCGAGTCCAACCAGGGGGAGAGGGGTGGCAGAGGAAGGGGTTAGATTTTCGCGCGGCCAGCGGTGCGGGCCGAGAGGAAGATCACGCCCGCCACGAACAGCAGCAGGATCGTCAGCGGATACCACACGTCGAGCAGGCTGTCCCCCTTGAGCATCACACCGCGCAGCGCATCGTTGGCGTAGGTCAGCGGCATCACCTTCGATATGGGCTGAATCCAGTCCGGCATATCTTCAATTTCCCAGATTACGCCGCCCAGCAAGCCCTGTGTCACCACCACCAGCGGGACAAACTGCAACACCTGGAACTCGTTTTGGGCGAAGGTGCTCAGGAAGATGCCGATGTTGACTGACAGCGCCACCAACAGCGCCTCGACCACGAAGATGTTGAGCAGGTTGCCCTCGTAGTGAATGCCCAGCACCAGCACTGTGAACAACAGCACCAGCGCGCCTTGCAGCAGCCCGAACACCAGGAACCCGCCCATATAACCCAGGATCACTTCGGCGGAACGGATGGGCGTGGCTTGCAGCCGTTCCAGCGTCCCGGCCACGCGCTCGCGCAGGAACGAGATACACGTCAGCAGAAACAGGAAGAAGAACACGAAGAAGCCGATCAGGGCCGGGGCCATGTAGTCCAGCGTGTCGTATTCCGGCCCGGTGTGCAGGTAGGTGGCGTCGATTGTGGTCTCGAAATCCTCCGTGCTGGCCAGCGCCGTACCGGCGGTGCCCATGGTGGCCGCGCTCTGCAACTGGTTCACGGTGCGCACTGCCGCCTGCAAGGACGCCCGCTCAAACATCTCCTCCAGCCGGTCGGCCAGGATCGGGTTGGAGCCTTCATATTCCACATTCATGTTGAGCTGTTTTTCTTCGGCGATCATCGTGCTGAAGCTGACCGGCACGGTGATCACGGCATCCACGTCGCCGTCGTCTAGCTGGTCGCGTGCTTCGCTGGTGGTCATGGTTTCCACGTCGAACTCGTCGAAGTCTTCGAGCACCGACACCAGCGAGTCGCCAAAGTTGACGGGGCCCATGCCCGCATCGTTGTTCACCACGCCCACTTTAAGCTCAGCATTGTCCGAGCGAATCAGGATGCCCAGGAAGCTGAGCAAGATCACGGGCACCACGATCATTAGCGCCAGGGTGCGGCGGTCGGCCAGCATCTGGTTGATCACGCGCCGCGCCAGGATTCCAATACGCTTAGTGTCCATTCTGGTTCCCCACGCCTTTCTGTTCTGCCAGGTACAGGAATGCTTCTTCGATGTTGTCTTTGCCCGCCAGCTCACGCAGGGAAGCGGCGGTGCCTTCGGCCACGAGCTGCCCGCTGCGCACAAACCCCAGCCGGTCGCAGCGTTCGGCCTCGTCCATCACGTGGCTGGAAACCAGCAGCGTGATGCCGCGCTCGGTCATGGCGCGGAAGTGGTCCCAGAACTGGAAGCGCAACTGCGGGTCCACGCCGACGGTCGGTTCGTCCAGCAGGATCAGCTCCGGTTCGTGGGCCAGCACCGACGCCAATGACACGCGCTGCTTCATCCCGCCGGAAAGCGTGCTGACGCGGCTGTTGCGGCGGTCGATCAAATCCACAAATTCGATGGCGGCGGCGATCCGGTCCTTGTCGTGGCAGCCCATCAGCCCGGCAAAAAACGAGACATTCTGCCACACGGTCAGGTCCATGTACAGCGCGGACGCCTGCGTCATATAGCCGACGCGCGCCAGCACATCCTTATCGGGAATCTGGCGGCCCAGCGCCTTCACCGTCCCAGCGTCTGGCGTTATCAGCCCGACAACCGTGCGGATCAGGGTGCTTTTGCCCGCCCCGTTCGGCCCCAACAGGCCGTAGATTTCGCCCTTCTGGGCCTGCATACTCAGCCCCTGGAGCGCACGCACGCTGCCAAAGGTCTTGTGTACCTCGTGTACTTCAACCGCATACTCGGTCATAGGTGGTCTTGTTCTCCTGGTTCAGTGTCATGATCACAGCCACTATCACTATCTTTATCGGTGATGCCGTACAGCAAGACATGCGCGTAATGCTGCGCCCA
>JAADYV010000314.1 GCA_010092855.1 Chloroflexota bacterium
CGGGGTGTTCTGCCTGCAAACCGGTCCGCAAAGTGCCCTGTACCAGTTCAAGGGGAATGACGAAACAGGCCAGCCTGCCGAGGTGGTGTTGTTCACCCCGGATGGCGAGTTGACGTTCGACGTAACCCCTGCCGCGCGGGAGATGCTGGGGTTGCCCTGGACCTATGTGACGCATCATAGGTCACTCGCGGTTCTGGCTGCTGAGATGGGGCCATCGGAAGATAATGGTATCCCGTTTGGTGGGGCGGTGCTGGTCAATTTGGACGCGCGGACGGTCGATGCCCTTGCTGGGACCAACGATCTTTATTATGGCTGGGAGTCAAACGTGCGCTTTTCGGAAGATGGGCGCTATTTACGCTACGCCAGCGAAACGGAAGACGAGTGGACGCTGTGGGAACGCGATTTGCAGACCGGGCAGGAACGGGCCGTATACGCGGATTATCCTGGTACGGGAGACCGCTACGGCGAAAACTGGTTAAGCTTCAGGCGCGTCGAAGTTGGCGATGATTACGTGACCAGATATGTGCAGGTGACGCTGGATGGGAATGAAACCATCCTCGCCTCCATCACCGACGATGATGCCGTCAAGACCACGATACGCATGGAACCTGATGGCCTCATTTCCTATGACCGAAACTGCCTGTCCGATCCAGGTAACGAAATGGGCTGCACGCTTGAGTATACACCCTTCGATGGCAGTGATCCGCTGGTGTATATGCTGCCCGGTGATGTCGCCGCGCGGGACTCAAGCCCACGTCTATTCCCGCTGTTGTACGATACACACTTGCTGATTGAACTCCACATCCGTGAAGACGAAAGCTCGCGACGGTACACGGAATACTGGCTGTTGGAGTCCGATGGAGCAGCGTTGTTCCTGGGGTATAACGGGCGTGTGTTGGCCGATGGCCGGATAGTGATGGCATCTGAAAGAATCGCGGAGGAAGACGACGAAACGTGGCCCTATCGCATCTGGGATACGGACGCGATGGCGTATACGGCGGCTGTTGTTGGGACTCCTGATTATGGTGCGCCGGGCCTTGAAGTCGTTGAATTCTACAACGGGATCGTGTTCATCGAAGACCTGTCCGATTGGCGCTCATCGGTCTACCGGTTCGCAGATCAATCTGCTTTCTCGCTGCCGTTGGGCTGGTATCCTGTTTTTCACCTGCTGCCGGATGGCACGACCTTCGTCCTTGATCGCAACGGGTTGTATCACTACGATCCAGCTACCGATACTATCACGCCTTTGTTGGATGAAATCATTTGGAACGTGTGTAGTCTCCTGCCCGGCGCGGAATACTGATACGCTGCTTACAGCAGCCGGACCGGATGAACCGGTATAATCTGGGTGTGAGTTGGCCGAAGTTGTAAGCCAGATGGACAAAGGGTAATGTACATGCGTTTGATTTCCCGGTTGTTGCGGTTGTTCAGGATCAAGCGGAAGCGCAAAAACGAACGCGGCGACGAGGTGGACTATATCATCAACTGGCCGCTGTTGGCGGTGCTGGTGTTCGTGGCCGTGCCCGGACTGATTGCGCTGCTGGCGTATTTGCTGTGGCCGCGCACGACGTATGAGATCGTGCCCTTTGGCAGCGACGTAACGCCCGAAGTGGTGTCGGATGTCATTTCGACGCCGGAACCGGCCCCGGTGCTGCCCACAAATACTGCCCCGGCTGCGGTTCAGCCCCCCAGTGCCGTCATTGACGAACCGGCCCCGGTTGCAGTGCCGAATCCCGTCGAATCTGCGCCGCCGGTCAACCCCGTTGATACGTCGGGCACGGGCGGCTTGCTGGCAACCCCGGTCAACGTACCGATCACCATTGGCAACGCCGGTCAGCTTGCGCAGGTGACCCGGCTGGAAGGGCACCAGAATCCGGTCAACAGTGTGGCCTTCAGCGCGGATGGCGGCTGGATTGTGTCCGGCAGTCCAGACGGAGTGCTGCTGACGCAGGTGGACACGCGCGCGAGTCCGGCAGGCATGGAACTCCCCCAAACGCTGCCCAGCGAGTCGCTCAGCGACCTGGCGGTGGATCCCGACGAAGCGCCGAGTCCGGCCAGTGAGACCGAGACGGTAGCACGCACGCTCCAAGTCGTGGTGGCCAGCCCCTGGGAGACCAACGAGTTATACTTCCTCCAGATACCTGTAACTGAGGGGCCTGAGGGCGCACAGGTGCAGGTTATTCGCCAGCTTTCGCTCGAAGCGGGCCCGTCGAACACGGTCAACAGTGTGGCCTTCAGCCCGGATGGGCGCTGGCTGGCGGCAGGCAGCACGGATCGGAACGTGTATGTGTGGGATGCCGCCACCTACCAGTTGCAGCAGACACTGACGGGGCATACCCGGTCCGTGACCAGCGTGACCTTCAGCCCGGACAGTACCATGCTCGCGTCGGGTGCGGCAGACGGCGAGCTGCAGGTATGGAATCCGGAATCGGGGGAGTCGCTGCTGACCTTGCCAGGGACCGGCAGCGCTGTCAAGAGTCTGGCGTTCGATGCCGGGGGCGTGCGGTTGGCGTCGGGTGGTGATGACAGCCTCATTCGCCTGTGGAATCCCTTTACCGGCGAGAGCCTGGGCGAGTTAACGGGACACAGTGGGTGGGTGACCAGCCTGTCCTTCAGCCCGACGGAGGACGCACTGCTGGCGTCCGGGTCGAACGGTGGACAGCGGGATGACACTGTCCGGCTGTGGGATGTGTCGGACCTGGCTGCGCCGCTGCTGTACGAAGAGAGCTTCGACGGCAATGTGAACGACGTGGCCTTCAGCCCGGACGGCGTATACCTGGTGGTGGGGGATGCCGGGGGAGCCAAGCTTGGTTTGTGGGGCGTGACGGAACTGCCCACTAACCTGGCCGGAGAGCTGGAGCCCCTCGACACCGGGTCTGGCACGCCGATAGAAAGCGCGCCTGCGCCCACGCTGTCCGACACGGCAGCAGCGGATGGCGACACCTGCATCATGACTATCTACGAAACCGGGGCCGATGTGTATGACCAACCAGGCGGTGCCCAGACGGGTGAGACGCTGCCGCCCGGCACCCAGGTCGAGATCATTGGTGGGAGTTTCCTGACCGAATCGTGGTGGCAGCTTGCGAATGGAAACTGGATACTCAGTTTCGATACACAGGATGCCCGGTCCGGCTTCTCCGATCCCTGCCGGGTCATCGGCAACCTGCCGTAGGTTCCACAACACCCTCCCCATCGTACAGTACAGCCCGGCACACGATCACCGGGCTGTTTTGATTCCCAGGATGCGCAAACACCGCCGGGTGCGTTATCATCAACACAACGCTGTTGAAGAGATTTCGTTGAAGGAGTTTTGCATGAGTACCATCAAATGGGGGATTCTCAGCACGGCGCGCCATGCGGCCAACACCGTTATTCCCGCGATTCACGCGGCTCGCAACGCCCAGGCGTATGCCGTTGCCAGCCGGGACGCCGGGCGCGCGCGCCAGTTTGCCGAAGAAACCGGTCTGTCCGCCAGTTATGGTAGCTACGAGGACCTGCTAGCCGATCCGCAGGTAGACGCCGTCTATATTCCGCTGCCCAACAACCTGCATAAAGAATGGTCCATCAAGGCGGCGCAGGCCGGTAAGCACGTCCTGTGCGAAAAGCCGCTGGCGCTTAACGCCGCCGAAGCGCAGGAAATGGTGGATGCGTTCCAGGCTGCTGGGCGCAAGCTGGCCGAAGCATTCCAGTGGCGGCACCATGCGCAGGGCGAGCGCGTCTACCAGATGGTGCGCCAGGGCGAGATCGGCGAGCTGCGTCTGATCGACGCCGGGTTCAGTTTTCCGCTGGACCGCCCGGACGACATCCGCTGGGACCCGGCGCTGGGCGGTGGATCGCTGTATGACGTGGGTTGCTACCCGATTTCGCTGGCACGCTACATCACGCGCGCGGAACCGCTGTCCGTCACGGCGCACGCGCGTTGGGCAGCGTCCGGCGTAGATGACCTGGTGGTGGCCACGCTCGAATTTCCGGGCGGCGTGCTGGCTCACATCAACTGCTCGTTTGCGCTGCCGTTGCGCCGCTACTTCGAACTGGTGGGCAGCGAAGGCACACTGTACGTCAACCGCGCCTATAACCCGACCGGCAACAGTGGCGAAGAAGTGCTGCGCTATGGCCCGGACCGGGAAGTCGTGCAGCAGATCGGGCTGGAGTCGGCCAACTCCTACACGCTGATGATCGAGGACTTCAGCGGGTCGGTGTTGCAGGATACAGAATTGCTCTTCCCGCCGGAAGACGCCGTGTTTAATATGCGCGTGATCGACGCTATCTTCGAAGCGGCGCGCACCGGGGCAACCGTGCGGCTGGGCTAGGTTCCCTGGTAAGGTTAGGCCATGTTGACATTCGTACTCAGAATTTCGCCATTCACAGGCGAAAATGTCAACACTACTTAGTGCAAATTCGCGCGCCTATGGCATAATTAGGGCGTCAGGGGCAATTGCACAGGGATTGCCCCTTATGTTCACTCTGGTTGGCTCCGGTCGCGTTCGCTGAGGAAAGAGGCGGTTGGCAAATGAGTCCCGAATCGTTGCACGGCAAACACGTCGTGGTCCTGGGCCTGGCCCGACAGGGGAAAGCGCTTGCCCGCTGGTTGCCGGAGCAGGGCGCACAGGTCACGATCTCCGACCTGCGCAGCGCCGATGACCTGACCGATGACATTGTCCAGTTTGCGTGGCAGCCGGTGCGGTTTGTACTGGGCAGCCACCCGCTGGAGCTGCTGAACGACTGTGACCTGCTGTGTGTCAGCGGGGGCGTGCCACTCAGCATCCCGATTGTGCGTGAGGCGCTGCGCCGCAACATTCCGGTCGTCAACGACGCCCAGTTGTTCCTGGAACGGTGTCCCGCGCCGGTGCTGGGGATCACGGGCAGTGCGGGCAAAACCACGACCACTGCGCTGGTGGGCGCGATGTGCCGCGCGGCGGGCTATACCACCTGGGTGGGCGGCAACATCGGCGAGGTGCTGCTCGACGTGCTGGACGAGATTTCGCCCGACGACCGGGTGGTGATGGAACTGAGCAGTTTTCAGCTTGAATTGATGACGACCAGCCCGGGGGTGGCGGCGGTTCTCAACGTGACACCCAATCACCTGGACCGGCACGGCACCATGCCCGCCTATATCGCCGCCAAGTCGAACATTTTTCTGCACCAGGATCACCAGCAGATCGCGATCTTTGGCCTGGACGACCCCAACGCGCGCAGCATGAGCCGCCATGCATTGGGGCGCGTCGGCTATTTTTCGCGGGTTGAAGCCGTGCCCTGCGGCGCTTACCTGCATGGCGATCAGCTTGTGGTGGATGGCGACTGTGTGCCAGGCAATGGGCAGCAGGTAGTGTGTGACCGGTCTGCGATCAAGCTGCGCGGGCAGCACAACCTGCTCAACGTGCTGGCGGCGTGTGCCATCGCCGGGGCCGGAGGTGTGCCGGTGGACGCCATGCGCGCCGCGATTGAGCGCTTCACCGGCGTGGATCATCGCCAGGAACCGGTGGCGACGATAGACGGCGTGCTGTGGGTCAACGACAGCATTGCCACCGCGCCGGAGCGGGTGCTGGCGGCCTTGCGTAGCTACGACAAGCCGCTGGTGCTGCTGGCCGGTGGGCGCGATAAAAAGCTGCCCTGGGACGAACTGGCGGCGCTGGCCGTCCAGACCTGCCGAGCCGTGATCGCATTTGGCGAATTTAGCGAACAGGTCGCGGCACAGGTTCAACAGGCGCAGACCCGCCGCGCAGATTCAGCGCTAGAGAACGTTGTGGTGGTCGAAAACCTGGATGCCGCCGTATACGTTGCCGCAGACCTGGCCCAGCCGGGCGACGTGGTGCTGCTCAGCCCTGGCGGCACGTCCTACGATGCGTATGTTGATTTTGCGGCGCGCGGCCAGCATTTCCGTGACCTGGTCCGCGCCCTGGAGTCCGCGCGGGCATAATGGTGTGATGGTAGACTCATAGGTTTTTTTGCAGCGGTTTTTTGTCGTAATCATGGCAGCAGCAGTGGAGCAAAACGGTTTTTATGGACGACTTATTGTTTCCGGCCAACATGCCGGCAATTACTGGAGAAAATACGGGGCAGGTACGGGCCCTGGTCGAAATCCCCCACCAGTGGGGCGTCAACAGCCTGGCCATCAGCCCGGACGGGTTGCGCCTGGCGTCGGCCTACGAAGTCGTGCGCGTCTTCGAGATGGCAACCGGGGAACAAACCGCCAGTTTGCAGGGCGGCGAAGGGGTGGCGCAAGACGTGATCTTCAGCCCGGACGGGGCCTTAATCGCGGTGGCTTCGTCGGACGGCGCGGTGCGGTTGTGGGCGGCCAATGCGGGCGTGCAGATGGGCGTGCTGCGGGCCTCGCGCACGGTGCTCACCAGCGTGGCCTACAGCCCGGACGGATCGTGGATCGCGGCGGGCAGCGGTAATTATGCGGGTGAGCCATCCGAC
>JAADYV010000039.1 GCA_010092855.1 Chloroflexota bacterium
ATGCCCACCATCGCCTCGCCCAGATTACGGCTTACGTCCGCGATGATCGCCGGATCGTTATAGTGTGTCGTTGCCTCGACTATTGCCTTCGCGCGCGTGGCCGGGTCACCGCTCTTGAAGATGCCCGATCCCACAAAAACGCCATCAACTCCCAACTGCATCATCAACGCCGCGTCCGCTGGCGTAGCGACACCCCCTGCTGCAAAGTTGACCACCGGCATCCGGCCCAGTTCCGCCGTTTCCCGTACCAGTTCGTAGGGCGCGCCGATGTCTTTGGCGAGGGTCATCATTTCGTCTTCGCGCATGGTCTGCAAGCGGCGGATTTCGCCCATAACCGACCGCGCGTGCCGCACGGCCTCAACCACGTCGCCGGTACCGGCTTCGCCTTTGGTGCGGATCATGGCTGCGCCTTCGCCGATACGCCGCAGCGCTTCGCCCAGGTTGCGACAGCCACACACAAACGGCACCGTGAAGTCGTGCTTGTTGATATGATACTGCTCGTCTGCCGGGGTCAGGACTTCGCTCTCGTCGATATAGTCCACGCCCAACGCCTGCAATACCTGCGCTTCGACAAAGTGCCCGATGCGGCACTTGGCCATAACCGGGATCGTGACCGCATCCATGATCGACTGGATCAGGTCCGGGTCGCTCATGCGGGCCACGCCGCCCTGGGCGCGAATGTCTGCCGGGACGCGCTCCAGCGCCATCACGGCCACTGCACCAGCTTCTTCTGCGATTTTGGCGTGCTCGGGCGTCACCACGTCCATGATCACGCCGCCCTTGAGCATCTGCGCCAACCCGCGCTTGAGGGTCGCGGTACCCTTCTGCGAACCGTTTTCCGGCCCGTTCACGTTGCCATTGTCTGCCATTGTTTCAAGACTCCTTTGTTGTTTATTGCTTAAACCCTGAGGGTAGTTAGTATTGGTTTATCCATCTCACGATGTCGCTGATGACGCTGTCCACGACCTGACCCGGCTGCTCATATTCCACCGGCCTACTGGGTCCCTGCCCAGCCAAAAACAGGTGATTCAGGTCTGGATAGCTGATCAAGGTGACATTGTCGCGGCTGGCCAGTCCATCTTGCCAAAGCTGGAAATCGGTCATCGTCACCTGGTAGTCGCGCTCGCCTTGTAGGATCAGCAGCGGCAGGTTCACCCGCTGCGCGGTCGCCACCGGGTCGTAACCGCGCAGGTCCAGCCAGTAGGATGCCGGTGCGCCGAAGAACAGGCCGGGTGTATCCGGCTCCAGGGCCTGAATCGCCGTTACAAGTTGGTCGGTGGCGGCAAGCTGCTGCTGGTCGCTTTCCGAAAGCTCTCCGTCCAGCGCCAGCAGGTATTGGGTTTGTTCCCGGATCAGGACTTCCAGCGGGCGCGCATTCCCGGCCAGGATAATGCCGCCCCGGATGTCCACCTGTCCATTTTCCAGAATGTGCGGCAGCAGGTAACCACCCAGGCTGTGCCCCAGCACAAAAACGCGGTCCGGGTCAATGTCTTCCATGCTGTGCAGCAGGGCGACTGCCGCCAGCGCATCATCAACCACCTCTTCCCGCACCGTGAGGTCCAGGTCCACCATCTGCTGGCCATGAACGAAGGTGCGCTTGTCATAGCGCAGAGTAGCAATCCCGCTGCTGGCCAGCGCATACGCGATATCGCGGAACGGCTTGTTGGGGCCGATGGTTTCGTCGCGGTCATTGGGGCCTGATCCATGCACCAGCACCACCGCCGGGAATGGACCTCCCCCAGCAGGAACCGTCACAATACCGGGCAGTTCCCACGCCGTCCCTGTGTTAAGCGTGATTTCCCACTCCTCGACGCCCGCCGGAAGTTCGCCCGCCCCTGGCAGCGGAACCTGGCCCGGCCTGACGAACAACCCCACCACGTCCTGCGCCTGGCCGACGTTGACTTCGACATCGATGATGGCGGCCTCGAACTGCAGGGTGATGACCACCCGCGTGAAACCGTCCGCTGGATAGGAATACACCGCGAGCTGCTGCTGGAACGCGCCAACCTGCGCCTCGACAGATTGCCACGTTTCCGCTAGCTGTTCGACCGGCAGTGCAGCTTGCATGGTGTCGTCAAACACGGCAGCAACCGCTTCAAAATCTCCCGCCAGCAGATTGTCGACCACCGTCTGCGCGGTCGCTTTGGGATCGCCCTGCGCGTGCAGCGGCACAACACTACCCAGCAAACAAACCATGATCAAGATTGCCAGTCCATGAGACAGGCGCGCCATAGGTTTAGCTCCTTCTCATCATAAAATGGGTGTACGACGGACAGCAGGCTCGTACTCGTCTTGCCACGCAGACCAGGCCGCGCTCAGCCGCCGGAATCCCTCTTCGATGCGATCTGGCGGTTGGCAGCCGAAATTCAGGCGAATATGGCGGTTGCCGGTGCCGTCGGTGTGGAACAGCGAGCCAATCGCATACGCGACCCCATGCTGGATCGCGGTGACGTACAGTTCGGCGGCGGTAGGGCCGTTGTCCGGTAGCTGCACCCACAGGTATAGCCCGCCAGTGGGTTCATCCCACAACGATCCTGATGGCAAGTAGCGCCGGGCAACAGCACACGCCGCCTCACACCGGGCATGGAGTTCGCGGCGCACACGGTTGAGATGCCCGGCCAGGCCGCCATTGGCCTGGTAGGCATACATCGCGCGCTGGTTCAGCCCTGGCGTACAGATGTCCGCTGTCTGCTTAACGTGCACCAACCGGTCCCGCAACGCTCCTTGCGCAATCACATACCCGGTGCGCGTGCCGGGCAGCAGAATCTTGGAGAAACCGCTGGCGTGCAGCACAATGCCGTTTTCGTCCAGCGCCTTGAGCGGCGGAGGCGGGGCGTCACGATAGCTTAACTCGTGGTAAACCGCGTCTTCCAGAATGGGCACACCGTAATACTCCGCCAGCGCCAGCAACTGCCGCCGACGGTGGATGGGCATGACGGAGCCAGTGGGGTTGTGGTAGGAGGGAGCGACGTAAATCAGGCCCGCCTGGTGATCGTCCAGCGCCTGTTCAAGCACATCCAAGCGCATACCATGCCCGTCCACCGGGACACCCACCGGGAGCACGCGCCGGATGTGGGCAATATCCAGGATGCCGAGATAGGTAGGATTGCTGGTGACGAGCACTTCCCCTTCGGCCAACACCGTCTGGACGACCAGGTCAAGTGCTTGCTGTGCCCCGCCCGTGATCAGCACGTCATCGGGATGACATTGGATACCCAGCGAAGTCACATATTCGGTGACCTGCTTGCGCAGCGGGGGGTAGCCTTCCGCCTCTTCGTAAGCAACAGCTGCCGCGCCGTCTTGGTCCAGCACCGTGTTGATCGCGTGGCGCAGCGCCTCAACCGGCAGGAATTCCTCTGGGGGCGCGCCGCCGCTGAACGCGATCACACCCGGCTGGCGTGCCAGGCGCGTCATCTCGCGCACACTGAGTTTGGGTGCGCCAGCCGGACGCCAGCGCGTGCCAGGATTGATCAGCGCCGCCCGTCCGCCCGTGACAAACGTGCCACGTCCGGGATGCGCCGCGATCAGGCCTTCATCCTGCAACTGGGCATAGGCGTTGACCACGCTGATGCGCCCTACCCCCAAGCGCCGCGCCAATTCGCGGGTCGGCGGCAGGCGATCACCGGGCGGCATCCGCCCACTCTCGATCTCCAGACGGAAGTGCCGCGCGAGCTGCTGGTAGATGGGTTCGACTGAGTTCTTAGCCAGGGTTATCTCTGCGTCCATATTCCGATCCTAGCAACGCCATAGAACCACTGACAGCACCAAATAGGTCCATGTTTGGCGATGGGGGATGTACCCGGCGACGACGCGCAACAGCGTGCGCGCAGCAGCGCCAACCCTAGCCGCGCTCGTCCATCACTTGCAGGTACAGATCTTCATACATCTCGGCCACTCGCTGCCACGTGAAATGGCGCTCAATGAGGATGCGCCCGTTTTGGGCGATGTCGCGCCGGAGCTGCTTGTCTTTGAACAGGCGGAAGACGGCGTTTACGAGGTCATCATCGGAATTGCCCAGCAAAACGTGCTGTCCCTGCCGCACAGGGATACCATCACAACTCAGCGGTGTGGCTACTACGGGACACTGCATGGCCATCGCTTCCAGCACCTTGTTCTTCAACCCGGCACCCAGCCGCAGCGGGCTGATGAAGATCAGCGACTGCTCGAAGTAGGGGCGCAAGTCCGGCACAAACCCCGTGACCTCGATGGAGTCCGATGCGCAGGCCAGCAACTGCGGCGGGGGATTCTTGCCGATGATGTACAGCCGTGACTGGGGAACCTTCTGGTGGATGCGGGGGAAAATGTCGTGCGCCAGACGCAGCGCCGCGTCGAGGTTAGGACCATAGTCGTAATTGCCGGTGAACACCAGGGTCGGTTCGGTGGACTCATAGCCGGTGGGCGTGAAGTATTCGGTGTCAACGCCGTTGGGGATCACGACAGCAGGCGTTTCAGGATTCAGTTCGCGCAGCGTGCGCGCATCCCGGTCTGCCAGCACTACCACGCGGTCATAGCCTTCGAACATCCAGCTTTCGAAGCTGCGCGCCATACGCCGCATGGCCTTTTTGCCCTGGCGCAGCAGGAAATTCTGTTCTTCGTCCACCGCGCGATCCATCCACAGACTGTACGATTCGTAGGGCACGATGATGTTGGGGATGTCGCGCACGAGGTGCCGGTATTCGTACACCTGCACGCCCCCAAACAGGTGGATCACATCGTAGGTGCGCGTGCTCAAGATGTCCTGGACTGCGTTCCACATCTCCGGCGACCAGCTTCCTTCGGCGCGGGTGGGGAAGCGCGCATCAGCCCGACTCACTCGCTGGCGATAGCTTAAGCGCGAGCGGCGCGGTTCGCGGAAGAGTTGCACGCTGTTAAAACTGCGCTCGTAAAATGGCACATCGGCCAGGTCGGATGCACGCTGATAAAAGGCCAGCAGGTCAACGCTGTGCATCTTTTTGTTCAGTTCGCGCCCCAGGTGGCCGGGGATCAGCCGGTCCCCGTCGTGCACCGGATAGGGCGGACAGCGCGAGATCATCAAGATTTCCATTCGGCCCCCTGTTGTGTTTCCAGCAGCCGGTCGATCACCTGCTCAATCTGGCGCGCATAGCCCGCTGCAGTGAAACCAGCCAGCACATGCGCGCGTCCCGCCTTTCCCAACCGCGAACGCATTCCCGGATCGCGCAGCAGGGCCAGCACCCGCTCGGCCAGTGCTTCCGGATCGCCGGGTGCGACCAGAAAGCCCGTTTGCCCGTGGATGACGGTTTCCGCCGGGCCGCCGTTGTTCATGCTCACCACCGGGCAGCCCATTGCCATGCTTTCCAGGTGCACCATGCCCAGCGACTCGAAGCGCGACGGGCACACCATCACGTCGGCGGCGGCGATCACTTCGCGCGCGTCCGGCCAAAAGCCAAGATAGCTAAGCTTCTCGCTCAGCACCGGGTCTTCGCGTGCAGCGGTCAGGATACTGTTTTTATACGCCTCATCCTTCGAAACGCCAAACACGTTTTCCCCCGCAACGGCAAAATGCGCCTGGGGGAACTCGCGATGGATAAGCTTGGCCATCGCCTGAAAAACATCGTGCCCCTTGACCTCCTGAAAGCGCGCGATCATGCCCACCAGCGGGACGTCGGGACCAATGCCGAGTTTCTCGCGCACCGGGGAACCATCCACGCCTGGGTGGAAATGATCGGGGTCTACGCCGGGCACGAGCACCTCGATCAGGTTCGGGGACATGAACGGATCATCGCCCAACCAGCGATCCCGTACCGCGCGGGTGATGGCGATAATCTGTGAGACTTGCTGCTCAAAGAAGTCCAACTGCCAGGGGCGCGCCGGGAACCACCAGCCCATCGCATTCCAGATCACGGGGATGTTGCCCAGGCGCTGTGCTGCGCCAACAGCAAATGGCAGCGAATGGTAGTCGCTGTGGATGACGTCAATGTGCTCGTCACACAGCAACTGCGTCAGTTGGCCCACCATCGGAAAGCGCTTCCAGATCGCGGGCCAGAACCACATTGTCGCCCCGCGATAGGGCAGGAGGTGTACCCGGGCACCGGCTTCGCGGGCGGCTTGCGGCCACTGACCATCACGCGGGCAGACCAGATGCAGCGCAAACCGCTCGGTATCCAGCGCGCGCATCAGGTTAAGCTGCACGCTCTCCCCCCCACCGAGTCCACTGTAGGCCGAAATAATCAACAGGTTACGCTTCATCGACCAGGTCCTTCGCCCACATCAGCATGACGTTGCTGTCGGTGAAACCCAATCGCTCGTAGATCGGACGTCCCGCTTCGGTGTAATTCAACGTCACACGGTTGATGCCACTATCGCGGCACCAACGCACCACCGCCCGCACCAGTTGCCCCGCAAATCCGCGCCGCCGATAGTCGGGAACGGTGTACACGTTAAGAATGTAGCCCTGCCGCTCCGACATGTCTTCAGGGTGAGGCGGGAACTCGCGTATATACAATCCCGCGCTGGAAACCACATCTCCTTCCGGGCTGACCGCCAACCAAGCCAGGTATTCGTCCCGCGCCAGTCGTTCACGCACCCAGGGCACAAATGCGGCGTCCATCGCGTCCAGTTTCTGGGGATCAGTGTAGCCCATGTCGATGAACATCAAACGGCGGTGTTTGGTGACAATGTGCGCGTCAGCAGGCGTTCCGCGCCGGATGGTATATCCCTCGGCCATAATTCGTTTTTTCCGTTCTGATTAAAACGCATATTTTCCCGGATCAAACAAATCCAGGTGCTCCGCGATCCAGTCTATCGTCAACTGCAAGCCTTGCTCCAATGTGACCTGCGGCTCCCACCCAATCAGTTCCTGGGCCAGCGCATAGTTTGAGCGCAGCCGCATGACCTCGCTTTTTTCCGGACGGAGGCGCTGCTCGTCGGTCACGATCTGCACATCACGCCCAACCAGCTCAATCGCCTTGTGCGCCAGGTCGCCAATCGAGATCGAGCGGTTGGTGCCCAGGTTGACAGGGCGACCCAATGTCGCCTCGGTATCCGCGGCCAGCAAAAAACCGCGCACGGTGTCGGTGGCGTAGGTCAGGTCACGGGTGGGATGCAGCGCGCCCAGCTTGACCACGTCCTTCGTCAGCGCCTGGCTGATGATGGTCGGGATTACGGCGCGAGCGCTCTGGCGCGGCCCAAAGGTATTGAACGGGCGCACAATGCGCACCGGCAGGTCATAGGTCGCGTGGAAGCTCATCGCCATCGCGTCGGCGGCCACCTTGCTGGCCGCATACGGCGATTGGGGATGCAGCGGGTGTTTTTCGTCAATTGGCTCGTACTGCGCCGTGCCGTAGACTTCGCTGGTGGAGGTCACCACCACCTGCCCGATACCTTGGTCGCGGGCGGCAGTCAGTACGTTAAGCGTGCCGGTCACGTTCACGTCGAACACTTCGCGCGGGTGCTGGTAGGAATAGGGGATGGTGATCACCGCGCCCAGGTGGAAAACCTGGTCCACGCCTTGCATCGCGCGGGAAACGGCCTCAACATCACGCAGATCGCCGAAATACACGTCGAGGCCCTCGCGCACCTCCGGCGGCAGCAGGTCCAGGTTCCCGGCGCGCCGCCCAGAATTGTAGCGCACAAACGCCCGGACGTGTGTCCCCTGCCGGACCAGCATCTCCACCAGATGGCTGCCGATGAACCCGGCAGCGCCCGTTACCAGCGCGTGTTTGGCTGTCATACCTGTAGTTAATCCTTCTCACGTGCGCGGAGCAGCCCTGTTCGCAGTTACCTGCCCCGCCGAAAGCCTCTCCAAAGCTGCTTGCCCCGCATAGCGATCCGCGTAGGAGCCAGCAGCAGCATCAGAATCAGCGCGGCCAACCGCCCGTGATACTTACGCACGTAGGCGAGCATATCCTCGAAGTAGACGCGGCGCGTCAGGCGCGGCACCTGGTCCAGGCTGGCGTGCTCATCGTGGATAATGGTCGCGTTGGCCACGTAGTGAATCCCCGCCCCGGTACCGATAATCTGGCGGCACAGGTCGTCGTCGGTGAAAAACAGCTTGAGCCGGGGATCAAAGTGATCGATCTGGTTCAGGATATCGCGGCGGGCCATGATGCACGATCCCGGCGCGACCTCCACCGCCCGCATGGACTCCCGGTCCCATTCAGCGTACCACATGCGGTCTTCTCGGCGCTGTTTCGTCCGCCGGAAGACTCTGCCCAGCAGCGTATACGTCAGTGCAAAATCGGCGTAATCCGCGAACAAGGAACAGATGCGCTGCACCGTGCCATCCGCGAACGTCATACGCGCCGTGATCGCCCCCACCGCCGGATGCTCGTCCAGGTACGCGACCAGCGTTGGCAGCGTACCCGGCAGCATCACCGTGTCCGGGTTGAGGATCAGCACGTATTCGCCTATCGCGGCCTGCATTCCCAGGTTGTTCCCGCCGCTGAACCACAGGTTCGCACCGGACTCGATTACCTGCACGTCCGGAAACCGCTCGCGCACCATCGCAGCACTGCCGTCGCGGGAGGCATTGTCCACCACAATGATCTCGTGCGCGATGTCGCCGCTGTGCGCCTGCAAAGACTCCAGGGCGCGCGCCAACACGTCGCGGGTGTTGTAATTGCAGATGACGGTCGAGAGCTTCATAGATTGTGCTGCTTCAAAAACGAGAACTCAATGGGCGCGAGTATAGCGCAAAACCCCCGACCTGCGAAGGGCCGGGGGAAACGATCAACGAACAGCTGGCTGACAGCGAACAGCGGGCGCTTTACTCGATGTGGCGGATTTTGCGCGCGATCAGCAGCGTAGTGAAGTTGAAGGTCCAGGGGAACAACCAGCGGACGACGGTCCCCAACCACTCCGCCAGGCGCGAAGTCTGGTAATAGCCCGGCGCGCGGAACGGCTTGCCCAGGCCCCACAACGTGAAGCTGTGGCTGGTCGGGCGCACCAGCACCGGCTGGAACCCGGCCCGCTTCAGTTCCGTGATGAGCTGGCGCTGGGTGTAGGTGCTTTCGTAGAAGTCGTCGTCGGTCAGGCGGCTTTGCCCGGTCAGGCGGCGCTTGAGCTGCACCAGCCGGTTCACAATGTTGGGATAGGGAATGGTCAGCACCAACGTGCCGCCTGGCACCAGCACGCGGTTCGCTTCGCGCAAGGCGGGACCCACACCGTGCTCGAAGTGTTCCAGCACGCCAAACGACAGGTAACCGTGCACTGAATTGCTGCGATAGGGCAGCGCGTGCACATCGCCGGTCTGCAAGTCCAGCAGCGGCTCGTACTTATACGCAACTTGCAGCGCGCGCTCGGCATAATCCAGCCCGATCACGTTTTCGTAGCCCATCTCGCGCAGCTTCATGATCACGGTGGCCAGTCCGCAGCCCGCTTCGAGGATGATGCCGTCTTTGGGCAAATAGTTCGGATACACACCCAGCGTCTCATAGGTGCGATCCTGCTCCATCACCTCCAGCTCGACGTCCACGCTGGCGTCTTCCCAGATGTCTTCCCAGGATTCGCGTGTGCGCTCGTATAAGTCCGTCATCGTGCCCGCTCCCGAAAAACTATAACTTCCGGAAAATCATCACCTGTGCGTACCAGGATCAATCCCACTACTAATATACCTCAAACTCGCGGAATGTGGGGAGGGGCGTCAATGGTCGCCCGGTGCCATAGTTCCAACAATAGCAGTCGGAACACAACCTGCACACGGTCCACCTGGCCGTTGAAGTGGCGGCGCAGCAGGGTTTCCAATGCATCGCGCTTGAACAGGCCCCGGTTCAAGGAACGCTCATCCAGCAGCACGGCCTGCACCCGGTCGCGCAGATCATGGTCGAACCAGCGCAGAATCGGCGTGCCAAAGGGCTGCTTGGGCCGCTGAAGCGCAAAGTCCGGCAGGTCGGCGTGCAAGGCTTCGCGCAGCACAAACTTGTTGGCCTGTAACCGGACATCCGACGGCACGCGCATGGCGAAATCCACCAGCGGTGGATCAAAGAACGGGACGCGCGCTTCCAGCGAATGCGCCATCGTGACCTTGTCCACCGCCAGCAAGCCATTGCCCGGCAGCCAGGTGTGGATGTGCAGCGCCTGCGCCATGTCGCCGGGGTCGTCGGTGTACGAACGGCGGAAAATGGCGGCGTAGGCTTCTTCTTTATGCCGGGCACGATCCCAGGCCGCGCGCACATCAGCGCTGTAGAGCCGGTCGCGCAGCGTGTCCGAAAAGGTCAGCCCTTCGAACGACGCCAGCCGCCGCAGCCCCTCGTGCAGCGGCAGGTGCAGTGCACGCCATTCGGGGAGATAGGCGGGCAGCGCGCCCACGAAGCGCACCCGGCGCATGGCGGGATACAGCGCTTCCAGGGTTTTCCAGGGTTTGCCGATCAGGGTATGGCGGGCGCGGCGCGGCAAGACACGATCCAGGCGGGCGGCAGTTTGCACCAGCCAGGGAAAACGACGATGCGCGCGATAGCCGCAGAACAGCTCATCGCCGCCGGTGCCGTTGAGCACCACCTTGACGTGCTGCGCCGTGAGCTCGGCCAGGGCCTGCAACGACACAATCGAGGGGTTGGCGTTCGGTTCGTCGTGGTGATAGACGTAGGCCAGTAGAAAGTCCCACCAGTCGCCCGCCGTGATAATGTGCTCGTGGTGGTCGGATTGAAAATGGGCCGCGATCCGGCGCGCGTGTTGCGTCTCGTCGTCAGGATTAGCCGCGCCCTGCCCCACGTCATAGCCCACCGAGAACGTCTTGACCTTGCCCGGTTCCATCTGGCTCATCAGGGCCAGCATGGTCGCCGAATCGATGCCGCCGCTGAGGAACAAACCAAGCGGCACATCGGAGCGCAGGTGCAGCCGCACGCTCTCCCGCAGCCGTTCGCGCGCTTCCGCGACGATGGCCTGGATGTCGTGGGGACGTTCTGGCGGGGCGAGATAGTTCGTGTTCCAGTGGCGGATCAGCTTCTGCTCGCCGCCCCGTTCGATCACCAGCGCATGACCCGGTGGCAGCCGCCGCACACCGTCGTACAGCGTCTCCGCGCCGATCATGTACCCAAAGGCGAGAAATGTGTCCAGCGTCGCCAGGTTGAGCGCGCGCGGCAGGTCCGGGTCGGCGAACAGGGCTTTCACTTCCGACGCGAACAACAACCGTCCGTCGCGCTCGGCCAGGTACAGCGGCTTGATCCCAACGTGATCCACCGCCAGCAGCAAACGTTCGGCGTTGGCGTCCCACAGCGCGAAGGCGTACATACCGCGCAAATGCGCGAACAGGTCCAGCCCCCACTGTTCATACCCGTGCACCAGGGTTTCGGTGTCGGTTTGGGTGCGGAAGGTGTGGCCGTGTTGCTCTAGTTCGGCGCGCAGTTCGAGGTAGTTGTAGATTTCGCCATTGAACACAATCGCCAGCGAGCGATCCTCGTTATAGATCGGCTGGTCGCCCGTGTCCAGGTCGATAATGCTCAGGCGACGCATTCCCAGCGCCACATTCGGCCCGGCCTCCGGCCAATGAAAAAACCCGTCGCCATCCGGGCCGCGATGTACAATCGTGCCCGTCATCGCGCGCACCAGCGCCGGGTCTGCGCGCCCGGTGTGCCGCGTATCCAAGACGCCCACAATACCACACATATATCAGGCTAACTCTCGCTTCCAAAAACGGGTAATCAGGCCGCCGCCGGGCATGGCCAGCACCAGCCGGTAGAGCAAATCCCAGTCATC
>JAADYV010000040.1 GCA_010092855.1 Chloroflexota bacterium
CCGCACACCCTGCCGCTGCCGGACCGTCCCAAGCCAGGAAATGCCAGCCCCAGCACCGCGCCGGTGATCCCGCCGGAATTTGCGAACAGCGTGCAGACGCAAACCCCGCTGCAAGGCCCATCCACACCCGCCAGGATTCCGGCCAGCGCACCGGGCCAGCCAGTGCCGTCCGCGCCGGAAGTGGCCCCGGCTCCCCAACCCCAGCAGGCCCCGCCGCCCGCTGACAGCTACGTGATCCAGCCCGCGCCGGACAACGATTCGCAGCCGGATGGCTCGGATCAGTCCCCGCCGTTTGAGGAGCCACGTCCCCCGTTGGATGATGATCCGCCGCCGGATGATGATGACGGTGAAGGTGAAGCCGACGACAAGCCACGCCCGCCGGACGAGGATGATCCCCTGCCGCCGGACGATGGCCAGGAAAGCGCACCGCCCCCGTCACCACCTGACGGCAACGGCCCGGCGTCACCGAACATGGGCAACCGCACCCCACGCTAACGTCTTCCGCCGGGCAGCACACCCCGGCGGTTGTTTTTGTGTTGACAACGAAGAAACCCGCGTATAATGGAAACAGATAATAGTTGTATTGTAATGACACGCACAGTTGTAGACGCCAGCGCCCAGCCGCGTTACAATGCGCATCGGGGACAAACGAACATGCGGAAGATTTTCATCAGCTACGACAAAGCCGACGAAGCGTTTGCGATCCAGTTGGCAACCGAACTCCGCGACAGCGGCGCAAACGCCTGGATCGACGTGATGGATGCCGATCCGGGCCGCAACTGGTCGCGCAGCATCGAGCGCGCGCTGGCCGACGCCCACATGCTGCTGGTGATCCTGTCTCCGGCAGCGTTGGCGTGCGCCCATGTCAACGTCGAGTGGCAGGCGTACCTCGAAGCGCGCCGCCCGGTGATCCCGGTGCTGGCCGCGCGCTGCGATCCGCCCGGCCCACTGCGCACCCGCCGCCCGGTGGACTTCACGCGCAACCATTCGCGCGCCTTCCACGACCTTGTCGCGCGCCTGCTGGAATATGGCACCCGCATCCGGCGCATCGATCCCGTGATCTGGACGCTGGCCGAAGATGTGCAGGACTTCCGCGATGAACAGGCCGCCACCGAACCTCCCTCTACCTCGACTCCATCGGAGGATGACCATTCTGGTGGGGAATCTGGCACATCAGAACTGAGCGATCCGCTCGACCTGGTCGAAAACGGCATCCGGCGCATGGTCAAGGGCCTGCGCGACATCCTGCGCAGCGGCGACCAATAACCCCGGCGGCTATTTCCCCTTGCCGCGTGCCCGCTGGCCACGCGCGAGGTCGGCTACGTATTGCAGCGCTCCCACGACTCGTCAGACAGATGCGTCCGGATCGTCAGCGGTATCCTCGTCGTCGTCTTCAACATCATCAAGGTCCGGGCGGCGGAAGGCATCCCGATTGGTGACAAACCAGTAGATGTACACCCCGTTGACGGCCACAAAAAACGCCGCCCCAAACACGTCCGCGCCCTCCGAAAACGCTTCCGGGTCCACGTCTTCGTCATCCTCGTCACCGTCCGGGGCGGCATCCTCTTCCTCGACGGGCGGGGGGCCGGTGCGCGCGGGGCCGGATGCGGTGGCGGTCGAATCGTCCGAGTCATCGTTCAGCGCCACCACCGTCTGCGCGACCACCAGCACCATCAGCACCACCTGCAGGCCGATCACCGGGTAGCGCGACCACTTCTCCATGCGCCACAGCGCGGTCAGGCTGACGACGGTGACGACCATCAGCGTGCCCAACCCCAACAGCAGCAGCACATCCACCGGCGAAAAACCAGCCCGCGCCGCCGTCGCGCCCGCAAACGATATGCCCGTAAACAGCACATATGCCCCGAACAGGATCACAAACCCGGTTACGCAGCCGGGCCGGTGCACGCGGTAGGGGCGCGGCGGGGGATTGTCTTCCGGGCGGGGGAGCCGCGACTGGCAGCGCTCGCACGTGCTGCGCCAGCCGGGATTCACGTGCTTACACTTGCGGCACGTCAGGGTGGGAGCGGGTTGGGACTCGGAGGCCATACTGCTGATCCTTCGCTATACTATCTGCACGCCGGGTATTGTGTTCCATCCTGCGCTATCCTGCAAGCCATTTGACCGTTGCCAGGGGCGCGGCTGTGCGTTATAGTGAGAGGAGTGCTTACCGACGACGCAAAGAGCAAAAACCCGTGACCTTCCAAGACCTGACCGAATCTGCCCCCGCCCCAGCAGATAACCAGCCCACGCACGACGATATCCAATCCAACGTCCCCCAGCCCAGCATCCACAAGGGCCAGTCTTTCGTGCGCGAGTTTATCGAGACGGTGCTGCTGATCGTGGCGATCTACACCTTCGTTAACCTGGCGACGGCGCGCTTTGTGGTCGATGGCGAAAGCATGGAACCCAACTTCCACACCGACCAGTTCATCATCGTCAGTCGCCTGTCGTACATCCTGGGTGAGCCGGATCGCGGCGACGTAGTGGTGTTCCACTATCCCGAAGACCCCAGCCGCGACTTCATCAAGCGCGTCATCGGGCTGCCCGGCGAAACGGTCACGCTCTTCCAGGGCCAGATCTATATCGACGGCAGACTGCTCGAAGAACCCTACATCGACCCGGCGCGCGCTTACCGCAGTACGCTGTGCAGTGAGCGTGAAAACCGGTTCAAACAATGCGATTGGGAACTGGGCGACGACCAGTATTTCGTGCTGGGCGACAACCGCCGCAGCAGCAAGGATTCGGAGGACTTCGGCCCGGTTGACCGTGAGTACATCGTGGGGCGCGCGTTTGTGCGCTATTGGCCGCTGGAAGACCTGAGCTTGATCTCGCACTGGGAATTCGACAACGGGAGCAGCCTGCCGCTGCCGTCCGTCACACCGACCTTCACCCCGTCGATCACGCCGACGCCCTCCAACACACCGACGCCCTCGTCCACGCCTACCCCAACGGCATCACCGCTGCCGCCCTCCGGCCTACAGCAGCCAGACTTCTCGCCAACACCCACCTTCACGCCCGAAGTGACACCGACACCCACCCGGACGGTCACGCCCTGGTCCGTGCCGGCCATGCCGTAGGAGGCAGGCAGCCTATGTTCGCTCAAACGTGCCCGGCCTGCCGCGTTGGAAAGCTCGCGCTGACCCCGTCCGTGTACATGTACATCCAACACGAAACCCTGATCAGCGCGCCCAACGTCCCGGCGTGGTGCTGTGATGTGTGTGGCATTGTGATTTTCGACCCGGCGGCAATACGGCGCATCGAGCTGCTGGTGGGCGAAGCCGGTCCACCCCCCAACCAGCACGTGGCCTCTGCCCCGCCACCGGTCCCCGCCGACGACCCGGACGTCCCCGACGAATCGCGCCCGCGCCCGGAGTGAAAAGGCAGTTATTGGTTTTAGTTGTTGGGTATCGGCAAAAAGCAGGCAGCCGCACACGCTCTTGACCAAGAACTAACAACCATTCACCAACCACTATCCACCAAAGACGTGCCACCGGGGCCAGGTGCCGTTACAATTGGGGATGGTGACACATCCAACCCATACCGAGCCAACGAGGTCAAGCGCATGGCAGTTAACCTGTGGCACAGTCTCCCGCCGGGGCCGCACGTCCCCCAAAACGTGTATTGCATCGTCGAGATTCCCAAAGGGAGCCGCAACAAATACGAGTACAGCAAAAAGGCCGGGGTCATCAAGCTGGACCGCGTGCTTTACAGCCCGATGCACTACCCCAGCGACTACGGCCTGATTCCCCAGACCTACGCCGAAGACGGCGACCCGATGGACATCATGGTCATGGTCACCGAGCCGACATTTTCCGGCTGTGTGATCGAAGCGCGCCCCATCGCCATTTTCCACATGACGGATCGCGGCGACCCGGACGACAAGGTCCTGGCCGTACCCGCCACCGACCCGCTGTTCGACGAGTACCACGACATCGAAAACGTGCCCAAACATTTCCTGAACGAGGTGGCGCACTTCTTCCAGACCTACAAGCAACTCCAGGGCATCCAGGTGACGCCCAAAGGCTGGGACGGCGCAGACGTGGCGCGCGAGATCATCCTGCAATCGATCCAGCGCTACAAAGAGAAGTTCCCGCCGGAGATGGTCTAAGCGCCCAGCCGGGCCGCAGCGCCGGGCAGCGTCAGGTAAAAACGGGCTGGCCGTTTGGCAGGGGTCCGGCACAGATGCGCCCCTCACGGTATGATCGGAAGGAGCCATCAGCAGGTCAGTCGTCAGCAGTCAGGCAAAACCGCTTGCCGGTTGGTTGATCTGGCACGCTGACGGTACGACCACTAACACGCTGGCCGCTATTTTCAAGGAGAAAACATGACACGACGAACGATTGGCTATGTGGTGATGGCGAGCCTGATCCTGGCGACCGTCATCAGCCTGGGCGCAACCATTGCGCTGGGCGGTAGCGCTGCGCAGGGTGATCCCACCGCCGAACAACAAACGCTAGACGCCGCGATCAACCAGCTTTTCACCCAGACGGCTGCCGCGCAGTCGCAGGTGGGTGGCACGCTCACGGTCGAGGCCGGCCTGCAGTCGGCGCTGACCGCGACCTGGGC
>JAADYV010000315.1 GCA_010092855.1 Chloroflexota bacterium
GGTGGCACAGAAGTGGGTTTGGGCGAGGAGCCAGAGATCACGTTCAGCGCGTGTTTCGGCGCGCCGTTTATGGTGCACCACCCGATAGTATATGCCGAGATGCTCAAGCGCAAGATGATACGCTACGGCGCGAACTGCTGGCTGTTGAACACCGGCTGGGTTGGCGGGCCGTATGGGGTCGGCAAGCGCATCAGCATCCGCTATACGCGCGCGCTGCTGAATGCCGCACTTACCGGCAATTTGCTGGACGTGGAATACTACAGCGATCCTATCTTTTGCTTTGAGGTGCCCAAGAGCTGTCCTGAGGTGCCAGAAAGTGTGCTCTATCCTGCTGAATCATGGCCCAGCGAAACGGAGTATTGGAACAAGTACCGGCAGTTGGCTACGCGCTACATTGACAACTTTAAAAAGTTTGCACCGGACTGTCCGCCCGAAGTCCGTATCGCTGGCCCCAAACTGTAAGCGGTGGGGATTGGATAGCGAAAGGCACTCCTCGCGGGGAGTGCCTGTTGTTTTGCCGCCCACAAACGGAAAATCACTCTTGTCAAACGGGGCGGCATTTGCTATGATGGGGCACACGTTAAGAGATGTGCCTGTAGCTCAGTGGATTAGAGCGCTTGTCTACGGAACAAGAAGTCGGGGGTTCGAATCCCTCCAGGCACGCCAGAAACACCCCAAGCCAGCCGGAACGATCGGGCTGGCTTTGTGTTGTGGGTTGCCTGGTCGTTATTCAGGCAGGAGCACCAACCCGTCTGAAACCGCCTTGATTGCCTCTTGTACCGGGACCAGGTCTTGTGTAAAACTAGGATCAATCAGATTCCCGCCGCCCAACAACTCGACCTTGAGATCGGCGACATACAATGTTCCTTCAGAGTCATCAAGCAACAGTACCAGACCGCTGTTGGTATCGCCTGCGTCGGTCTGGTAGGTATAAGCGACGAGGTAGCCTGAACCCTGCTGCCGGGTCACCGGCAAAGCGTCCAGCGTCTGGTTGGCGTCGCCATCGCCGGTAAACAGGTTGTCCGCGACCCAGGCTCTGGCATCGTCCGGCGACTCTACGTGGGTACCGGTTGCGGTGGACAGGCGAATAGCGGTAAGCGGCTGGTATGGGGACGGGTTACTGGGGGCGTCTATATTCATCACGCGCCATGTCACCGGGCCCCCCTGGCCTCCGCTGACCTGTTCCCAACCGAACGGATGTTTGAAGGCAAATCCCTGCTCGCGGTCGACATACGTCGGCCAGCCTTGCTCGAGCGTCTGCAGATCGGTCAGCGGCACAAACGCCGGGAGCACCTTGACTTCAAGCTCATCCAACAGCGCAGGATTGGCTGCCGGGACGACAATCCGGACCGTGTACATCACACTTGCTTCCAATCGGGAAATGTCCCGTGCGGCATATTCCTGGTTCTGCAATCGCAAATTGAAGTCGATAGAAACCGTGTTATCCGTGATCTGGCGTCCGGTTTCGGCCCAACTGTCGTACTCCTGCCATTCACCGGCAAACCGTGCCTGGTCCAGGAATTCTGCGCTAAACGACTCAATGGAGTCGAAGTTGATGCCCGATTGCCGGAAGTGATGGATCACAACGGCGTGCCGTCCACTGCGAATAAACACGCTGGGATAGGTTACACTGCCTGTTAGGTATCCGGCAGTCTCGTCAAACAAGAATTCATCCGTTGACCAGTCGCCGCCGACTGGTTGAAAGGTTTGGTAATAGCCACTGCTGTGCAGGTACGGTTCGCCGCCCTCGAAGACGACGTTGGGGTCCGGCGTTGGCGGCGCGGCAGTTGCCAGCGGGTCTACATCTGCACCCGAGTCGTCATCGCTGCGGCTGCGCGTTCCGAGATCGGGCGCAATCAGGCCGAGTACGAACGTAAAAATAATCAGCATACCAACGACGGCACCGACAAGGGTCGCGCGCCGCTGTCTGCGCTTTCGAGACAATGACATAATACATCACTCCACTGGACGGTTTCACACAAGTCCTGCTACTATTCAGCCGTGTATTGTACCAACAGTGGCTACAGAGGAGAAGGATATGTTGACCGAAAACACACCCCCGTCTGGGTCCCAGCCGGGGCCGCCATCGGAACCAGAAGAAATCGATCCCATTAGCCCGGAAGAAGCCGCAGAAATTCTGGACAACGTGGTACAGCCGTACCTGGATGACGAATGGCGCGTACTGGATCGCAGTGCGTATGCAGCCCGGCTGACACGTGGCACACGCAACCTGGATGTTCGCGTCGATCTACTTGGCAATGTGGAAACCCAGGAGTCCGACCTGACCCCTTTGCAGGACAGCGGGCGATTAATGGCGTGGGTGCTGCTGTTGACCACCCTGCTGGTGGTACTCGCCCTGGCCACTGCCCTGGGCATCATCTGATTTACGTTTTTCATAGAAGTTTCACGTTTGCCGGGCAAAAAACGGGTCGTTGTCACGTATACTGGTAGGCAGATAGGCTATTGGGACAAATTAAGGAAAACCCTTTGGTTGAACAACGCCCCATATCTGAAGATCAGGATCACGACAACTTGCCCAGCCAACGTCAGGTCTTTTCGCCAGAAACGCGGAGGCGAGTCGATCAACTGGCTGCTGTCACCGCTGTTGCCGCTGCTGCCAGTCGAGCTTCTAATCCCGAAACGACTCTCGAGGCGGCAATGGACGTTGTGCTCGATCTCGTCCCGGTGGACGCCGCCGGAATCAGCCTGGTGGACGAACAGGCGGGAGCACTAGTGCTGCAGGCCTGGCGCGGGTGGCCGCATGGTGCCATGATGGGGCCGCTGCGAGTGCCATCGGACGAGGGTATGGCAGGCTTGGCGATCAGCCGCGATATGGTGTTCGTCACCGGTGACCTCACCGGTGATCCCCGCCTTGTTGTGCCAGCGTTCTTCCCGGAAAGTGTCCTGGCCATAGCGCTGCTGCCGATGCACGCGCGGGGGCGAGTGATGGGTTTGCTGACATTGATGCACTTTAGCCCGTATGATTTTCTGGAAGATGACATCAGCGTGCTGCGTGTCATTGCCGACCAGGTGGGACTGTCGCTCGATGGTGCCCGATCGTTTGAACGAGCACACGATCAATCCAACCGCCTGGATGCGATTCTGCGTGCATCTGCCGACGCTATCATTGTCACCGATCGTGACGGCACTATTTGCCAGATCAACGCCGCTGCCGAAGCATTGTTCGACCTGGAACCGGATGCGATCATCGGGATGTCATTGGCGGAAGCTCCGCTGCATCCCCGATTGCAGGCCGGATTGTCACAGGCACTGAATGACACGGCAGGACATACCACCGCTGTCTTTGAAGCGGCGCTGGAAGATGGGCGTTTCCTTGCGGCCATTGTTTCCCCGGCGGATACCTGGCGCGGGGATCCCGAACGTGGAGCTCCATACAGTGCGGGATGGGTATTGGTGGTGCGCGATGTGTCCCACTTGCGCGAAGCTGAACAGGCCCGCGTCGATTTCGCTCATGCGGCTGCCCACGACCTGCGCAATCCACTGGGGGCAACGCTGGGTGCGCTCGCCATGCTACAAAACGATCTGGGGGGGATATCCGAGTTACACGCGGAAGTGATTTCCATTGGCATCCAGAGCCTGGAACGGATGCAGACGCTCATCAACAACCTGCTGCACTTGGAGCATATCGATACGGGCGTGGGGCTGAATGCCAGGCCGGTGGACGTGCGCGAACTCGTCGAGCGCGGCATGGTCGATATACAGTCCAGCATCTGGCAGCGACAACAGCAGTTTGTGCTGGACGTGCCCGACACATTGCCACCTATTATCGGCGATATCCAATGGTTGTATCACGCTCTGTTCAACCTGCTTATCAACGCGAATAAATTTACGCCCGACGGCGGCGCGATTACACTGCATGCTTATGAACAAGCCGGTGAGGTATTTGTGGAGGTGAGTGACACCGGGCCAGGGATTCCGCTTGAGTTACAGTCGCGCGTTTTCGAACGTTTCTACCGGGGGGCATCGGACGAAGGCAACATAGGTTTTGGCCTGGGCCTGGCCATTGTCAAATCCGTCACCGAGTTTTACGGAGGGCGAGTTTACCTCCAAAGCGAGGTTGGCCAGGGCAGCACCTTCGCTATCATCTTTCCGGTCGCTGACGCATAAAGCCCGGCTCGCGCGCAGATCATTTGATCTGCCCTGCTCAGGCTGGCGCGTTACCCAGAAACTGGTTGATATGTTCTAGCAGATCATCCGGCGCAATCGGCTTGTTTAAAAAACTGTCGATGCCGATATCGCTGCTCACTGACAGAAAAAAGCTGCGTGCATACGCCGTCAGAATAATCAGGGGGGTGTGCGCGCGGTTTTCTTCTTGCTGGACTTCGCGGATTTGCTTGGCGACCTCGAACCCGCTTACTTCCGGCATCGCCACATCCAGCACTACCAGGTCTGGGTTTTCGGCGCGGTATTTTTCGACTCCGGTTGGTCCATTGTGGGCGATAACGGTTTTGTAGCCCGCTCGCGCCAGATACTGCGCGAACATACTGGAGATCATCTCGTCATCATCAATAAGCAAAATAGTTTGGGATTCCATGTTGCCCACCTGTGCCAACGTATATACCATCAGCGTATCAGAACAAAGCAGTATGTCAAGACGTTCGGATATTATGACGCAGTTTTTCCGTGAGCGAAACAAACGCCGGTTGGTGCAGCAGTTCCAGGTTGCGTGGGCGGGCCAGGGGAATCTCCAGATCGAACACGATACGCCCTGGTCGGGGACTCATGACCAGGACACGGTCTGCCAGTAAGACCGCTTCGGAAATGCTGTGTGTGACCATAAAGACTGTTTTGCGGTGTCTGGACCAGATACGCAACAGTTCGGCACTCATCTGCTCGCGGGTAAGGGCATCCAGCGCCCCAAACGGTTCATCCATCAGCAGGACCTCCGGGTCGTGAATCAAGGCACGGCCCAACGCCACCCGCTGCGCCATCCCGCCAGAGAGTTCCGCCGGATACGCCTGCGCAAATCCGTCCAGACCAGTGAGGGTTAGCATGGCTTCGGTGCGTTGCTGGCGCTCGCGGGCCGGGACCCCCGAAATCTGAAGCGGCAGTTGCAGGTTATGATACACCGTGCGCCAGGGCATCAGGTTCGCTTTCTGGAAGATGATGCCGATCCGGCGCTGGGGACGGGTGACCGGCTGCGTGTCGAGACTAACCTGGCCCTGCGACGGCGGCAGCAAACCCGCCAGCGCGCGCAGCAGGGTGCTCTTTCCACAGCCGCTGGGTCCTACCAGGCATACAAACGATTCGCGCACCACGCGGAAGGTTACGTTTGCTAGCGCCTGCACATCACCCGCTGGTCCAGCATAGGTGTGGCTGACGTTGTCAACCGCCAGAAACGCTGCCGCGTCAGTCATTCTCGTCATCGGCGATTGCATCGGGCAGGAAATCCATGTTGTAACAAACCGAGACATCGGCCAGTGGATTGGTTAGCAGCCCTGTATTAACCAGGATATCCTGTGTGGCCACCCATGCTGCTGGGTTAGTGTGCCCCAACTCATCCGACTGCCACAAGGCCAGCGAGTTTTCGAGTACCTGGCGCTGGGTGTCATACTGATCTTCTGGCAGATCGGTAACGTAGTTCTTGACGCTGATATCAAAGGCAGCATCCGGATCGGCCAGCGTATCTTCCAGGCCGCGTGAGATGGCGTGCACTATGCCCTCCACCAGTTCAGGGTTGTCGCGGATGGTCTTTTCGTTGGTCACCAGCCCGTTGGAGACCAGGTTGACATAGTCCGCGATCTCGATCACATTGACCTGCATATTGCAGTTTTGGACAATCGTCAGCGGCTCGTTGGCGATATAAACCACCGCTGCTTCGACAACCCCTTCGCACACGCTATCCGGTGCTGTGTAGCCAATCGTCTGCAAATCGATATCGTCCTCGCTCAGGTTATTGGCGCTTAACAACGCACGCAGCCCAACGTAACTTGCGCCTTGCAAAATCGGAACGCCGACTTTGCGTCCGGTCAGGTCACCTGGTTCGGTAATGGTTGTCGCTTCCGGTGATACAATGCCGACCGGGAAGCGGTGGAACCATTCGAAGACGTAGACTACCGGGCGATCCTGGGCCCGCGCCAGAATCACCTACTCGCCGCTGACCAGGCCGAACTGCAGATTGTCACTGGCAATCCGTTCGACGCCGTCCGCTTCGTTGCCGTGCTCAAAACGGATCTCAATGCCTTCATCCTCAAAATAGCCGCGTTCTGCTGCCACATACACGGGCGCGAACTGCACGCTGGGAATATAGCTCATGAACAGTACGACGGTATCATCGTCGTCGTCGTTGTCCCTGCCGATCACCAGGAGTACCCCGGTTCCGACGATCACGAGAACCACAATCAACAGCAACCCCAGCCGTAAACGTGGGTGCATGGTTTTTCTCCTCAAGACTTCCGAACATCACAATCCATTGTTGCCAGCTCGCTGCCAACTGAGCAGCGCGTATTCCAGCAGTGTTGCCAAGCCATACAGCAGCAGCGCCAGCGCCGTCAGCGTCAGCACGGTTGCGATCACCTGGGGCGTATCGTAGTTGCCGCGCCCGGTGGCAATCAGGTAACCCAATCCCTCGTTAGGGCTGACAAATTCGCCCACGACCGCGCCAATCACCGACAGCGTGGCGCTGACCTTCAGACCGCCGATGACGACCGGCAGTGCAGCCGGCAGCTCCAGGTACCAGAACGTTTCAAGCGGATTGGCCTGCAACGAGCGCAGCAGGTCGCGCAGGTCGGGCGGAATGCTGCGCATCCCGATCACTGTGTTGACCAGCATCGGGAAAAACACCAGCAGCGCGCAGATGATCACCTTGCTTTGTGTTTCCGGGCCAAACCAGATGATCAGCAGCGGCGCAACCGCCACGATGGGCACCGCTTGTAAGGCCACAAGATAAGGCGTCAATAGCGAGGCAACAATGCGGCTTTTGGCGATGAAGTAGCCCGTGACAAATGCGACCAGCACACCGTATCCCAATCCAAAAAAAACCTCGTACAGCGTGACTTCTGTGTGCCGCCACAGCAGACCATCAGCGTATAACTCGTACCAACGCTCAGCCACCTCGCCCGGCGACGGCAGCACCAGGTTTGTATAGACATCTGCCTCGACTACCGCAGCCCAGACCACCAAAAACGAAATGCCCAGCACCGGAGCCAGCAGCAAACGCAGCCATACTGTCCGTATCCAGATGATCACGATTTCGCCTAAACGCTTATGCTGGTTACTCACAGAGATGGGGCATCCTCTTCGCCCGTGCCGGGTAGTTCCTTGGTGGGCGGCCAGCCCGGATCAAGTAGCGCCATCGCCACCTCGTAATAAGCTTCGGGCACGACGATTTCCACACCGCCCATTAAGCCCACACTGAGCGGGAGTGCGCTGTTGATGGCCTCGCGCAGCAGATAAACCGGGATGTCCGCGCTGCGCAGCAAGCCCGCCGGAATCTCAGCATCGGTTATGCTGGCAGCATAAGCGACGACGTACCACGTTTTGCGGTCGGGACCTTGTCGTTTTTCAATCGCGTTTTCGTTCATGGCCCAGATCATAGCGGGTGACAGGCGGAACGGCAATGGTGTAATCTGCACGGTTGCCGGTGATGATGGGCAGGTTCTGACAAAAAAAGCGCGTTTTCCAGGTGGTGTTGCCCAGAAAACGCGCCAATGTAAGATTTGATGCCGGATCAGGCTTCGGTGATCTCCACTGTTTTCAGCGTATCGCCGGGATTTGGATCGCTCTGTGGATCGCGCACGCGAACTTTCATCAACACATCCAGGCTGGCCTGGTCCTTGACCTTGCCGAAAACACCGTGCTTGCCGTTCAGGTGCGGCGTGGGGCCATGTGTGAGGAAGAACTGGCTGCCGTTGGTATTGGGGCCAGCGTTGGCCATGCTCAATACGCCGGGGCCGTCGTGCTTGAGCGCCAGCGCACCTGCTTCGTCATCAAAGCGGTAGCCGGGGCCACCACGACCGGTGCCCGTCGGGTCGCCGCCCTGGGCCATGAACCCGCTGATCACGCGGTGGAAGGTGGTGTTATCGTAGAATCCGTCGCGGGCCAAAAACACAAAATTGTTGACTGTCACCGGCGCTTCTTTGGCGAACAGTTCGATCACGATATCGCCATGATCGGTCTTAAAGGTGGCGGTGTAGCTCTTGTTAGGATCAATCTGCATGGCCGGCTGTGTTTCATACTGTTTCGACATGAGTAACCTCGCTTGTCTATTGACTAGAGCATCTGCTAAGAATGTACCAGTTAGGCCTTGAGGCTCGCAAAGTGGGCCAAAAAGGAAGCCGTGAAGCGCATGGACTCGAAATAGTCCTTGACGTGAATATTCTCGTTCGGCGAATGGATGCGGGCGTTGGGATGCCAGGTGGTCCCGGCGAAGATCGCGGGAATGTTCAGCCGGGTGCTAAGCTGGTGGATCGGGCCGCTGCCGGGGAGCCAGGGGTACATATTTGGTTCCTTGCCCCAGCTTTCCTGGCTGGCGGCAATCGCCGCACGTTCGACCAGGCTGCCGGGTGGCGAGGCGGCGAATTCTTCCCCGCCAAGCTGGGTGATAGTGATGTCGGTGAAGCCGCGCCGGTCCAGGTGCTGGCGCAGCAGGTCGTGGGCCAGTTGTGACGTCAACCCATCGACCAGCCGGAAGTCGAGCTTGGCGGATGCTTCTGCCGGGAGCACGGTTTTGGAGCCAGGGCCGCCATAGCCGGAGTGAATGCCACAGATCGTAATTGTCGGCTCGCTGATGTAGCGGCGGCGCGCAGCCGGGTCGTCCAGGTCCTTCAACCAACCATCCAGCCCCCAGCGTTTGCGCATGGCGTCAAACTCCAATTGCACGGCGTCGATGCGTGCCCACTCTTCGTCGGTCAGCGCGCGCTGGTGTTCCAGATAGCCGTCCAGCGTGATGTTGTCGTCGTGGTCCTTAAGCGTGCTCAGCGCCCACACCAACCGCCATGCCGGGTTGACGACGATGGGTGCGACCGACGAGTGCAGGTCATGGTCTGCGCCCTGGCAGTGCAGTTCGAAGAAGGCCAGGCCCTTGCCGCCTAACCCAAACATGGGCCGCCCAACTTCGTCATAACCGCCGCCTTCCCACAGCAGTCCGTCGGCGGCCAGCATAGCAGCGTGTTCGTCCACCCATTCTTCCAGGTGTACGCTGCCGATCTCCTCCTCGCCTTCGACCACCCACTTGATGTGCACCGGCAGTTCGCCCTGGGTTTCGCGCCATGCTTCGACAGCCTGAATGCGCGAAAGCAGCTCGCCCTTGTCGTCGGAGGTGCCGCGCCCATAGATCACGCCATCGCGAATGACCATTTCGAACGGCGGCGTTTCCCACAGTTCGAGGGGATCTTCCGGCTGCACGTCGTAATGGTTGTAGATCATGAGCGTGCGCGCAGCGTCCTGCGGCCCCATCTCAGCGTAGATCACCGGCGAGCCAGGCGTGGGGTAGACGGTGACGTCCGCGCCCAACTGCCGGAATCGCTCTGCAACCAGTTCGGCCATCTCTGGCACGCCGCGTCCATCCGCCGCCACGCTGATCTGGCCAATGAACTGGCCGAATTCATCCAGGAATCGGTCCCGGTGTTGGTCTAAGTAGGCGTTAAGCGCCTCGGTATTGTATGGCATTCTGATTCCTCTATCTGTTTATAAAAATGTTAGCCCAGCTTGTACCCGATCTGGCGCAAAAAGCCGGTGCGCCAGGCGATGCCTTCGTTATCTTCGACGCCCTTGCTGGCAAAGCCGTCGATCACGCCCAGGATGCCGCGCCCCTGTTCAGTTTCGGCCACGATCACTTCGGTGGGGTTGGCCGTCGCGCAGAAGATGCGCACCACTTCCGGCACCTGCTGCACACCTTTGAGCACGTTGATCGGGAAGTACCCTTCGCCCAGGAACAGGATAAAGCTGTGCCCGGCAGACAGCGCCTGCGCATTTGTGATCGCCAGTTGGGTCAGCGCCTCGTCGGTACCCGTCCAGCGGATCAGGCATTTGCCCGATGCTTCGCAGAACGCCAGGCCAAACTTGATGCCCGGTACGGCGTTGACCAGCGTCTCATGAATGTCTTCTACCGTTTTGATGAAGTGGCTTTGCCCCAGGATGAAATTCAACGCTTCTGGTTTTTCAATCTTTACGACTTGCAGGTCCATCGTTTCCTTCCTCCTTGTGCTCAAAGACAGAATATGCGTGCCCGGTTAGCGGTGTATTGTAAAACTGATCCCAACAAGACAAGCCCGCCAACAAACGCCAGCGGGCCTGTATTTCTGCTTGTTTGCACTGCGGCTATCAGGCCATTATGTGCCGGTGGTGCTGCAACCCCGGTTGGCTATCGAGCAGGCCTCAAACGCCTGACTCAGTGCCGGAATCGGCGCTGGTTTCTTTACCAGTATCGTCCGCGTTGCTGCCAGAGTCCGACGTGTCGGCTCCTGCTGGTTTGGCCTGCTCCGTCTGGGCAGACTGGACGACGACATGTTCATCACCCGCTTCGTCTTCATCTTCCAGGGTGATAATCACCACACACAACCCGGTCACCGCTACTGTCATTACGATCAGGGCCAGCCAGTTGCCGGTGGTCAGACCCACATCGCGTCCTTCATACACCAACAGGCCCACGCACCCAATCGACAGCACAACCCAGGCCGTGATGCGCGGCAAGGTTTCGATAACTTGCATGATCGAACTGATACCCGGCTGTTGTCTTAGACGTTCCACAATATGCCTCTTTACCAGATTAGCGCTCAAATCGTGTCGACAGTTTTACCGGAAAGTGGCGTCCGGCAAAAAAGCGGCCAACGTCCCTCAGTCTAGAGGGGTTTCAGGACCCGTTCGGCGCGCAGTTTCTTCGAATAGACTCGCGAACCTTCGGGCCGTGCTTCGCGCACTGCTTCGCGCCACGCCGGAACCTTAATGTCCTCCAGCTTGGTATCTTCATACCCTTGCTCGGACAGTGCCTGGATCATCTCCTGTGCCGCGTCATTTGGCACAAAAACGTAACCCACCTCGCTTTGCAGTTCGCGCGATGCGTTTTCTATCGCCTGTAGCAGCGTAGTGGCCACTGCCGGAATCGGCGCGGCATCAATGATCAGGAATTCGTCCACACGGGTGACCAGGTTTTCGACCAGGAACCCCACCAACCCGACCGGTGTGTTGTCCGCCATCGCCAACATGTACGACTTCTGGCCGAACGCCATCAAGACATCAGTGCGGCTCATCTCTCTGCCGGTTTGCTGGTGGATCAACTGCGCGATTTGCTCGGCATGTTTGGGCATACCCCGGATAATGTCCAGGGCCGTGATCGTCATCTTGGGCTTGGCATCGCGGGCTGGTTCTGCGTCCGAAGCCGGCGCGGGCTTGATCTCAACACGTTGAACCTGGGCCTGGACTGCTTCTTCTTCTGCTGCGCCCTTGATCTGGGACCATCCGGCCTGCACCTGGCTCCAGGTTTCTTCTGGGCTGCCGTTGTTGGTGATCACCACGCTCGCACGGGCCAGTTTGTCAGCTTGGGGATTCTGCACACGAATACGCTTCAAGGCTTCCAGGTGGGGCAGACCGCGCGCTTTAAGCCGTTCGAGCTGGTTTTCTTCCGAGGCATCCACCACCCAGATCGCGTCCACCTGTGTGGCCAGCGGCGTTTCGAGCAGCTTGATCGCCTCCACGACGACAACCTTGTGGCGCGCACGGTTGATCAGGGTGTTGATGGCCTGATCGATCACCGGGTGAGTGATTTTTTCCAGCAGCGCGAGCGCTTCGGGATGCGCAAAAACCACCGCCCCCAGTTTCGACCGGTCAATCCGCCGTTCGGAATCAAGCAGCCATTGGCCAAACAACGCGATCACAGGTTTATAGGCGGGAGCGCCGGGGGCCATTGCTTGATGCGTAAGGCCGTCAGCATCGATTGTATAGGCACCCAGGTGTTCCAGCATACGCCGCACCAGGCTTTTGCCCATTGCAATATTCCCCGTGAGGCCGATTACATATTTGTCTTCCCAACGACCCACGGCATTACCTCCAGGTTAGTATCCACAAACGCTTGTGCGATCATTGTAACTTGGGCCTTGTTTTCGGTCAAACCCAAAAACGCAAACTGCCTGTTTTGTGACCGCGTTCCATCCTCCTGGCAACCAGACCTACACTTGTGCGCGTTCGCCATCGCTGGGCATTTCGGCAAAAACGCCGTCCGGCCCCTGAACGATGACTTCGTCCGGAGCATCGACCAAGGCTATGACCGTCTGGCCGGAATGCGGTTTAAGCGTTTGCTCGACGGAGAAGATTTCCAGATCGCCCCCATCGGCGATCAAGAACATGGGAACGACGCGCAGTCCATACTCTTCGCGGAAGTGATCGAAGTTGTAATCTTTGGTAAACTGGACCGTCTTCACCAGCGCCGGCGCTGTCGCGAACCGATCTTCCAGGTAGTCGTAGGTAGTTGGCAGGTCGAACAGGCAGCGCCCACACAATTGGTGGCGTGGCATAATGGCCTGTCTACCGTTTGAGGTGTCGGCTACCTGACCCATATCCCGACGCGACAGTTGGAAGACGCGCCGCTGGCCAAAGATATCGGCGAAGCGCAAACACGCCAGCGAATTGACATCGTCATTGGGCGTAAGCGCCAGCAAATGTCCGATGCGGCTCAGGTCGGCAATCTCTGCCAGGTTGTCATCCAGAATGTTGGCATACACGGCGGGCAGCCCCGCTTCTTTGGCGCTGTTGACGTTGAACCAGTTGTTGTCTATTAGCAGCACATCGTAGCCTGCATCCTGGATGGCCCGTGCAATCGGGTGCGACCAGTCTTGCGCACCGACGATTAACACCCCCTGCGGGTCGGACTGGGCCAGCCCCAACCAGCAAGCCACGCGCGAGGCGGTCAGGCTGTAGATGGCCACCGTGCCCACGACGACCAGGAACGTCAGCGGGACCAGTTGTTCGGCTTCCTCGTACCCCGCTTCGAGCAGTTCCAGCGAAAACAGCGACGCCACTGACACGGCCACGATCCCGCGCGGAGCCAGCCACGACAGGAACAACCGCTCGCGCCATGTCAGGCGTGTACCCAGCGTAGACAGGTAAACGGCCAGTGGGCGACCAATGAAGACCAATACCACCAGGAAAATCAGCGCTTGCCACGACAGGTTGGAGAGCGAGTCCAGGTCCAACCGGGCGGCAAGTATCACGAACAAACCCGACAGCAGCAGCACGCCCAGGTCCTCTTTGAACTGGGACAGGTGCCGCACCGAGATCGCGTTCTGGTTGGCCAGGATCAGGCCCATCAGGGTTGTGGCGAGTAGGCCCGATTCGGTCTGGATTTCATTTGAAGCCGTGAACGCGGCCACCACCATCATCACGGCGACCGGGTTCTGCAGGTGCTCGGGTACCCAATAGCGGCGAAAGACCAGGATCATCACAAATGCGGCCAGCAGCCCAATCACCCCGCCCACGATCACCGTCCGGCTTAGCCCGGAAATTATCGCCGTGACAGTTGAGCCTTCGTTTTGGCCGATCAGGATAACTTCGAAAACCAACACCGCCAGCGTTGCGCCTACCGGGTCGATCAGGATGCCTTCCCACTTCAACACTGGACCCACCTGCCCGCGTGGTCGGACGTAGTTGAGCAGCGGCGTGACGACGGTCGGTCCGGAGACAACAAAGATCGCGCCGATGAGCAACGCAAACTCCAGATTCATGTCAATGATAAAATAGGCGGCCACAGCTCCAACGATCCAGGTCACAAACGCGCCAATGGTGATCAGTCGCATCACGACCTGTTTGACGCCCTTGATCTCGTCGATTTTTAGCGTCAGACCACCCTCGAACAGAATGATACCCACCGAAATTGATACGATGGGGAACAGCGTTTCGCCCAGCAGGTGATCCGGATCGACCAGCCCAGAGATTGGGCCAGCTAAAAACCCGACGACTAACAGCAGCAGAATGGATGGCAGTTGGAACCGCCAGGCCACCCACTGCGCCCCGATGCCCAATATCACGATACTGGCCAGGCTAACCAGTGCTTCTTCACCCAATGTCGTTTCCTCCCAACTGCTTATGCCAGCAGGTTGTCCCACTCGCGCAGAGCAGTATCTAACTCCGTTTCAGTCGCCGTATATTCCGCGCCCAGTTCAGCCACCCGTTCGACCGCCCCGGTAGCGCTGGCAGTGCCCAGTTCCCCAGTCAGCGTGTCGAGCCGGGTTTCGAGCTCGTGGATGTGGGACTCCAGTTCGGCGATGCGGCGGTTGCGCTGGTATTCCGTCAACCGGGGACGGTTGTTGTCTGGCTGGTGCTCGGTTTCTACTAGAGGGTGCTCCGTTTGTTTCTGCTCACGGGCTGCCTGGCGTTCGGCTTCTCGCGCCGCCAGGAATTCCTGGTAGGTGCCCTCAAAGACTGTCATATGCCCCGGTTGGATTTCCCAGACCTGAGTGGCTAGTTCGTCGATCAGGTAGCGATCATGGCTGACCAGCAGGATCGTGCCGTTGAAGGCGGCCAACACTGTCTGCAGAATCTCCTGGCTGGGAATGTCGAGATGGTTGGTCGGCTCGTCCATCAGCAGGAAATTCGCGCCGTCAAGTGCGAGTTTGGCCAGGGCCAGCCGTCCGCGTTCCCCACCGCTGAGTGTACTCACTGGGCGAAAAACATCATCGCCGGTGAACAAGAACGACGCCAGGTAGTTGCGCGCCTCGCTGATGGGCAAATTGCGTACCAGCAGCAGCTCGTCCAGTACGCTGTTGTCCGGGTTCAAGCCTTCGTGTGCCTGGGCAAAATAGCCCGGCACCACGGCCGCACCCAAGCGTACATTTCCATCCAGCGGCGGCAGGTCGTGCAGCAGCGTCTTGAGCAGCGTGGTCTTGCCAACGCCGTTGGGCCCAATGATGGCCGCCACCTCGCCCCGGTACAGCGTGATATCTGGCGCGCATACCATCGGCTGGCCTGGCACGTACCCGGCCTGCAGATTGTAGGTCATCAGCACTTTGTCACCACTGCGCAGGTCCGCTTGCAGGTTGAGCGCGATGTTGCGGCGGGTGCGTGGCCTATAGATTAGCTTGTCGCGTTTGTACCGTTCCAGGCGGCGCAGCCGACCTTTGGCCTGTGACGTATTTTGCCCGGCCATGTTGCGACGGATGTATTCTTCTTCTTTGGCGATGAACTCCTGCTGGGCTTCGTATTCTTTGGCTAACCGCTCGTGGCGTTCTTCGCGCTGTTGCACGTAGTGCGAGTAGTTACCCCGATAGACCTCAATCTGGCCCCAGTCCATTTCCCAGGTGGTATTGATGACGTGGTCCATGAAGTAACGGTCGTGGCTGACGGCCAGCAGCGCGCCATCCCATGTATTCAGGAAGCTCTCCAACCACTCGATGGCGTTGATGTCCAGGTGATTGGTCGGTTCGTCCAGTACCAGCAGGTCCGGCGATTCCAGCAGCAACCGAGCCAGCAGCGCGCGCGTTTGCTGCCCGCCAGAGAGGTGTTGGAGCGGCATGCGGTAATGTTCTGTCGCAAAGCCCAGCCCTTGCAGCACCTGCCGGATACGGGTTTCGTAGGCATAGCCGCCGTCGCGCTCGAACTGCTCTTCCAGCCGGCCATAGCGCTCGACCACCTCATCTAGGGCGTCCTGGTCCGGATCGCTCATTTCCTCCGCCAGCTTCGCGAGCTGTGCTTCGCGGGCGCGCAGTCCCTCAAACGCGGTCAGCATTTCGTCCCACAGCGTGCGCTCAGCCGAGAAC
>JAADYV010000316.1 GCA_010092855.1 Chloroflexota bacterium
AGATGTGTATAAGAGACAGAAACACACCTTTTCGTTTTGATCACAATATGCACTGTAGCAAATTATACTCACTATTCCGGGTGGGTTACACGCCTTTGCGAAACTCGCCCAGGATCGAGCAAACCTGACCGGAACGCGCAGCATGTCCCGGCCAGGAAAAGGGGTAAAACGTGGGAGGGTGGGGCGGCGTTACTGCGCGATGGCGGGCACGGAGTCGCAGTCGCCGCTCTCGATCACCACGTCGGAGCGCGCCCAACTGCCGGTGATCAGGTGCCACCACACAAAGCCATCCGTGCCGGTGGCTTGCCAGTCGATGGTTTCGACCTGGCCAGCCGCGAGTGTGCCAACGATGTCGTATTCGGTGCCGGGGCCGCCGCGCAGATTTACGTTCGAGTTGGTGGTGATGGTGCAATTTACAAACGTGACCACGTCGCCGGCAGCATCACCGGTTTCATCCGCGACGTCATCAGCGTCTGTATCATCCTCCGGCACCGCGATGACCATTCCGTCCGCATCCATCACAGGCAAGGCGGTCGGGCCGCTACACAGAATGCTGGCCAGGGCCGGACCGCTGGCCCAGCCGCCGCCCGCAAAATCGACCCGGTACCAGAAGCCAGATTCGTCCACGCCTAGCACGATGACCATTTCCTCGGCCTCAAGCGCGCCCAAAACATCGAAGTCTTCGCCTGGTCCGGCGTAGACCGGCGCGTCCTGGGTCGGTACGGCGATACACGAGTTCGCCGGCACTTCTGTCGCTGGTGCTTCTTCGGGCGCAGAGGTGGTCATTTCACCCGGCTCAGGCAGCACACCCCACAGCGCGATCTCAAAGTTGTCGAGGTCGCCGGACTCGGTAACCTGGGCCGTAAGCGTGCTCAACAGCGCGCCGTCCGGAGTCAGGTCCAGGTCCAGCAGTATGCCATTCTCCGGGAGGGTGCCCAGCAGGTTCAGCAGCGTACCGTCGCTGGAATCCGAGAGCACGAGCTGGTCGCCACCGGTGAACAGCACGCTGCCGTCGATGCTGAAGGCAACTTCCGCCACGTAGCCGATCTCGTCCAGCACGTACTGCGGCTGCCAGGTGGCGGTGTCGTATACCTGGGCATAGACCGAACCACCGGCTGCCAACTGCGTCCCGTCCGGGCTGAAGGCCACGTCGTTGACGAGGTCATTGGTGATATCGGGGTTGTATTCGAGCAGCACGGCGGGATTGGCGGCGTCCACGTCCCACACCACGATTTCCGATTCGCCACCGGCAGCGAACAGCGTGCCCGCCGGGTTAAAAGCCATGCTGGTGATCCCCGGCTCGCCTTCCAGCAGGGCGACGGGGTTGCCGTTTGCGGCGTCCCAGATGCGGATTTCGTCCGCGCCCGCCAGACCTTGTTCGCTCAGGCCAGCCGTCGCCACCAGCGAACCATCCGGGCTGAACGCGATCCAGACCGCGCCGCCAACATGCCCCGCCAGCGAATAGAGGCTTGCGCCGCTGTCGGGGTCCCACCCTTCGACGGCCCCGTCCTGCGAGGTAGTGACCAACAGCCCGCCCGCCGGGTCCAGTTGTGCGTCCACGATGCCGCCGGGCGGTGTGATGATGACCGGGTCTTGCTGGAGCAGCGCATTCAATTCCGCCGGATTGACTGGCTTTTGATAGATCGAATTGTATTCCATCGACGTGACGTGTTCAGAAATCAACTGCCCCTGGGAACCAAAGGTGTAAATCCAGGCGGTTTCGCTGTTGGAAATCATCAGCTTGTTACCCGCCGTCTGGACGACATAGGTGTTGTGCGAGCGCTGGTAGGTGCCGATCAGGCCCACCTGTCCGGCGTTGTCGCGCGTGATGGGAACGAAAGGATTGTCACTGTACGGGCAAATGATGGTGATACAGCAGTCGTCATACGGCGAGCACACCTCGGTGCCCGATGCGTACACGTCGGTGGGTTCCTGGTCGGTCATGTGGGTCACGGATGTCCAGCCGGTGTACTGGTCGCCATCGTCCCACTGGCAGTCGCGCGGTATGAACGTGACGCCGTCCGCGTCCCCGGCACAGAACTGGGGCGCACCGCCGTCGCCCTCGCCAGGACCTTGCGCAAAGGTAGGCAGCAGGCCAGTTGCGAACAGAACGGCGATAAACAGCAAAGTTATGGTACGTTTCATTGTATAGTGCCTCCTCAGCGTGATAGGTATCGGGATAGAATTCCTCATACAATGCGGCGCTACGGCTCGACCACGGGAACATCCGTGCAGCCATCGGAAGCATCCACCACGTCGGAACGCGCCCAGGTGCTGTCCAGGAGCTGCCACCACACAAAACCGTCGGTGCCGGTGACTTGCCCGGTGACGTTGGCGCGTTGGCCGGGTTCGAGCACGGTCTCGATGCTGAAGGTGGTGCCCGGTCCGCTGCGCAGATTGACGAAATCGCCGGAACTGACGGTGCAGTTGATCACCGGCGGCGCGGCGGTTGGAGTAGCTTCGGGTTCGGGGTCTGGGGTGTCATCCGCGTCCCCATCGGAGGCGTCCCCGTCGGGGACATCATCAACGAGTTGGCCGTCTTGAGCATCGTCCGGTGGCGGTGGGAGCGGATCATCCTGCACGGCAACGGGCGGTGGCACATCAGCGGGCGGCACGGCAAACGACACCGCCCACAGGCGCAGGTCGCCATCCCACGCCACCGATGCCAGCAGCGTCCCGGTGGGATCAAACGCCGCCACCACACCGCGCCCCTGGTGGCCGGAGAGTACGTTAAGCTGTTCGCCGCTGGCCGCGTCCCACAGGCGAATCACGCGGTCATCGCCTGCCGATGCAATCAGCGTGCCATCCGCGCTGAAGCTCACGCTGTTGACAAACCCGGCATGACCTGGCAGACGGTTCTCCAGCGTGCCAGCGGCGGAATCCCACACGAACACACGCCCGTCCCAACTGCCAGAAGCCAGCCGCATCCCGTCCGGGCTGAAGGCAATCGACCATACCAGGTCCGTGTGACCGGTCATGGTGGCCAGTGGTTCCCCGCTGGCCACGTCCCACACGTGGACCAGGTCGCCGTCGGTGCTGGCCAGCCGTGTCCCGTCCGGGCTGAAGGCCACGTCCCACACCTGGTCATCGGTGGTCAGCGCGGCCCGTTGTTCCCCGCTGGCCAGGTCCCACACGTCCACGTTCTGGTTCATATAGCCAACGGCCAGCATATCACCATCCGGGCTAAAGGCGGCGCAACTGGCGCGGTCCAACTGCTGGGTGGTGAAGGCGGCGGTTGTTTCGCCCGATTCCAGGTCGAGCAGCGCTATGGTGCCGTCCTCAGCCGCCAGCGCGACCGTCATCCCATCCGGGCTGAAGGCCAGCGCCGTGATCCAGCTTGCCCGGTCCAGGGTGGCGGTGGGCAGTTCTGGCGCAGCGGGTTCGTCACCATTGATCGTCATGCCGGGGTAGGGGGCTTGCGCCAGCCGCCACAGCGCGCCGCTGTCGTACAGCAGTACCTGCGCCGCATCCACCACGCCCAGCCGTGATCCATCCGGCGCGAAGCTCAGCCGGTTGGACTGCGTTTGGGGCGCGAAGTCTACCGCCTCCAGCAGGATCACGCGGTTGGCGTAGGCTGCCGTGATTGGAGCGGGGCGGAAGGGTAGGTCCGGCTGGGTGACGGGCAGCGGCTGGGCCGGGTTGCTGCCAGGGTAGGTGAGTGTTTCACCCCCGTCGGGCGCGATGTGCAGCATCAGGCCGCCCGGGTGCACGATGGTCGTGGTTCCGTCGGCGTACACGGTGACGGTGTTGCCGAGGTCGTCGGTGTATTGGTCGGTGATCTCCGGCCCGTCACCCTGGGCCAGCGCCGTCAGGACCCCGGCCAGCACCAGGCCCGTGATACTCAAGAGCAGCAGCCAACGTTTCATGTTGTCCTCCGAAAAAAGCAGTTAGCTTTCAGCTTGTCAGCCATCAGCGATCAGCATGGGCAGCGAATGACCAGGTGAGTGCGCGCGGTTGCCCGTGCAAAAAGAAAAGCGGTGAGCGCGTGCCCACCGCCTATGATCGCATAAGTTGGCCGATTTGGGGAAATAACCAGGATCAATACTCCAGGTCCACGAAGTAGGCTTTGGCCGCGCGGTCCAGCAGTTCTTTGGTCATCGCGGGCGGCTGGTTCTGGTAGCGTGAGATGTCGATGATCTGCTCGATGATGTCGCGCGGGTGTACAGCGCGCAGGTTGCGATTGTCCTTGATGTACCATTCCTGCAACAGGTAGGCCAGCCCTTGCTTATCGAACGGGACCCGTTTGGCCTGGCACACGGCCTCGAAGATGACACGGAACTGGTCGTAATCCGGGTCACCGACTTCGATTTTGTGTGGGATACGGCGCAGGAACGCCTCGTCAACCAGATCGGCGGGCGGCATGTTGGTGCTGAACACGATCAGCACGTTGAACGGGATTTCGATTTTGCGCCCGGTCGAAAGCGTCAGGAAGTCCACGCGGTTTTCCAGCGGCACAATCCAGCGGTTGAGCAAGTCGCGCGGGCGGACCTGTTGGCGGCCAAAGTCGTCGATCAGGAACATGCCGCCGTTGGCTTTCATCTGGAAGGGCGCTTCGTAATATTTGTTGGCCGGGTCGTACACCAGGTCCAGCGTTTCCAGTGTTAGTTCACCGCCGACCATGATCACGGGGCGGCGAATGCGGATCCAGCGGTGATCGTAACGTTCGCCAGTTCCGGTCGAACGCCGCTCGTCCTCATCCTGGACGGGCATGTGGTTGACGTTGTCGAAGACGCGGATTACCTGCCCATCGACGTCCACCGCGTAGGGAATCCACATCGGACTGCCCAGGATCATCTTACCGACGGCCTGTGCGATGGTGGTCTTGCCGTTACCGGGCGGCCCGTACATGAAGATCGCCTTGCCGGAGTTAACCGCCGGGCCGATGCGTCCGAACATCTCATCGTTGATGGTCAGACCCTTCAACGCGCGTTCCAGTGTTTCGCGTTGGACGGTCAGCCGGACCCGTGCCTGGGCATTCATGGCGGCTACGTACTGCTCCAGCGTCACCGGGGTGGGACCGGCGTATTGCGTGCGGGCCAGCGCTTCGTGGGCCTTTTCGGTACCCTTAAGCGTCAGCACGTATTCGAACGCACCCGCGCCTAGCCCGCCGCCGCCACGTACTTCGACGAACTTCTCGCGTTTGAGTCCTTCCAGCACGATCTCGACCACGTTAGTGAAGGGCAGGTGCATTAGCTCCGCGATGCGGTTGCCGGAAAGATAGCCGCCGAAATACAGCGTCTTGATCGCGAGGTCTTGCAGGATGCCGATGTTGAGGCCGGTTTCTTGAATACTGCGAATGGGCGGCGGATACCACGCCTGGGCGCGGGTTTGTTGTTGTGCAGCTTGTCGTTTACCCATAGTGCGCTTCCTTATTAAATGCTGATAATTCCATGCTCACGCGACGTATTTCTGTTTCCGTATTATAGCAGTGAGTTGAAATTCGTAAATGTGGCGCGCCTGCCGCGTCCAGGTGCTTGGTGACGCGGATGTTGGCCGCGGCCAGGTGTTCGTAGAGGGCGGTCGCCTGGGCGTTGGCTGCGTCCAGGTCGTTCGTATCGCCGACGCAGAAGGTCACAATCGGGCCGTGCTGGGCGGGATCGGTCGGTGTGATGAAACGATAGCCCAGCGCACTGATGTCTTCAAAAGCGAGCTGGCTCAGGTGCGAGGTCCAGGCGTCGATGTTGGCTAGGCCCAGCTCCTGCAAAAAACGAATACTCTCCAGCAGCCCGAACATACCCACCAGGTTGGGCGTGCCCATCATAAAGCGGAAGGCACCGGCGCGCGGGGTGATGTCGTAGTCCAGCCAGTGTTCCCATCCCTCGGTGGCGTTGGGACCGACGGTGGCGGGGACCAGCTCCTGGCACGGGTCGTTGCGCACATAGAGAAAGCCCTGGCCGGGAGGTCCCATCAGGGACTTCTGGCCACCTGCCGCCAGCACATCGATCTGCATGGCCTGCACGTCGATGGGGAAATGCCCGGCAGCCTGGATCGCGTCCACCACCAGCAGGATGCAACGTTCACGGCAAAATGCGCCCAGAGCAGCGAGATCGGCGCGGTGGCCGGAGAGGAACTGCACGGCGCTGACTGCGATCACGCGCGTGTGGTCGTTAACCAACGGCTCCAACGTGGCCAGGTCTGCGCCGCCGGTGTCGGGTGGGGCAACGCGACATTCACACCGGCCAAGTCGTTCCAGCGCCAGCCAGGGGTAAGCGTTGGAGGGAAACTCCGCGCGCGAGAAGACGACATTGTCACCCGGCTGCCAGTCGATGGCGTGGGCGACGGCGTTGATCGCGGCGGAGGTGCTGGTGATGCCAACCACTTCGCCCAGGTCGGCGGCGTTGATAAACTCGGCAATCTCTTTGGAGAACAGGAAAAAGATGTTTTCTTCCGGCGGGGCAAAAAAGTACGCCATCGGGTCTTGCCCTAAACCATCGGTCACGGCTTGCATCGCGGCCAGGGCTGGGGCGGGAACGGGCGAAATGCTGGCGTGATTGAGGTACGTTATCTGCTGCGCGATGGGGAAGGCCGTGCGCACGGCATTGAGGTCGTAGGTGGGCTGAGTCAAGGTGTGTGTCCTTTCTAGCAGGCGGAATTACGATCCATTATAGCGGGTTGGCGGGTATCAGAAAGATAGAATATTCATACTATTGGGGCATTTATTGTTACTTAATGTGTGGTTTTCTCACAAAACTCTAATGTTTAAACAACCTTCATATGGTTGCAAGGTGCGGTTTCGAGTGGTATATTATGGGCGCGAAGTTGGGTTTTACAACTTTTTAACGCTTTTGGGAGCGCCGATGATCGACCGTATCCAATGGCTGGGGCATGGCAGCTTTCGGATTCAAGGCCCGCCGCTCATTTACATCAACCCCTGGCGCGTTGCGCGCAGCGCGTTCCATGCCGATGTTATCCTCGTCACCAACGATCAATACGATCATTGTTCTCCGGCTGATATCCAAAAACTGCGTGGCCCCGACACCATTATCGTGGGCAACCCCGCCGCCAGCATGTGCCTAGACGGCGACGTCACCCTGCTGCGCGCCTGGCAGAGCATCAATGCTGGCCCGGCGCGGATCACGGCAGTACCTGCTTATACTTTCACTGATCACCACCCCGTTTCTAAAGGCGGGGTGGGTTATGTTATCTCCATTGATTATTTCGATATTTATTATGCCGGTTCAACCGACGTCGTGCCAGACCTGGGCCATGTGCAGGCCGATATCGCGATCCTGCCAGTGGCGGCGGGGCAGGGTACGATGAGCGTGGATCGCACGGTTGATCTGGTGCACCAGATGAAGCCGCATTGGGTGATCCCCAGCCATTGGGGCACCATCGGCGGAACAAAACTTGATGTTCACGCCTTGGCGCGTGCTTTGGATGGTCAAACTACATTTATTGTTCCCGAAAAGAATTGAACTGTGTTGGCCGGTTTCGCTAGCCACTCAGCGCGACGGTCAATGCGACACGCAGCTTTCTAGATTTAGCCGACTATACTTTTGTTCCACCAAAACAGTTTGGCAATTATAGTTTGTGTTCAACTACACTTTTTTCCCAACTGGATTTTGCTCTCAACTAGACGCTCGTTTGATCACCTCAGTTGTACCGACTTAAAACTTTTTCTACTTACTGCCTTTTGTTACTACAGTTTTGAGGGGCGGCTAGCGAGTCGCCCCTCGTTGTTTTGGGGCTGACTGCCCGATGATTCCTCCCCCTGTGTACCTAACCACTACTCCACCGGCAGCAGGGTGCGCAGCCGCAAGCCGTCCGCCCCCTCCACCGACTCCACCGACCAGCCTGCCACACCATTCGCCGTGCGAATTTGCCACCAGCGATAACCGCCTGCTTGGCGCGGGCCGCCGATGATGGTGACCTGCGTGCCGTTGGCCAGCCCGGTGATACGGTCACCGTTGGGTGTCGCGCGCAGATTAAGCGGATCGCCCTGCACCGTGGTGATACGCGCCGTGTCGCCGGGCCGGAAGAGCGGTCCCCAGCGGGGTGCGCCAACCGTGCCCAGCAGCGGTGTCAGGTCGAAAAGTGTGTTTTGCGCATTGCGCAGGTAAGGTACACCCACCGGCGCGTCTGGCGGCTCGTACACCACCAGCAGCGTCTGCGTCCCGATGTTGTCCCACACAAAATCCACGCGCCCGAAGGTGGTCAGGCTGTCGCTGACCGGCTGGGGCGCAATCTGGTCTGCGCGCTGGAGATAGAGCTGGCGCGGGCCATCTGTTGGACCGGTGCGGTCGGCGTTGGCCGGGCTGTTCAGGAAGGTGACGGCCCCGTTGCCGAACTGCTGCGCGCGCTCCGGCCACCATCCGGCATCCGGCGCGACGAAGGTTTGCAGCACTCCCAGCGTATCCGGTTCGATGCGCAGAACCTGGCCTGCGCCGCTGGTGATGATCGAGTTGCCATTGACCGACCACTGCGCGAACTGGTAGGCGCTGGGGAGCAGGGTGGTTGTGTTCCAAATTGGGGTGGCCTGCCACGAGACGATATTCACCCGGCTGTACGCGATCTCGCTGCGGGTGGCGTCAATGCCGTGCCCGGCCAGCAGTTCTGTGCCGTCAGGATGCCAGTCCACCGGTCCGGTGAAGATGCGTCCCGCACTGGTGCCATCGCCGGGATACACGCTGGCTGCCAGTCGATTCGTTTGCCCATCCCGCCCGCGCAGCCACAGCCCGTCCACCGGATGCGAGTCGCCTGGGCCCGTCTCTGCGCCAGGTGTGCGCAACGTATAGGCCAGCCAGTCGCCGCCCGGTGACCACGCCACCGCTGTCGCCTGGGGCAGCGAGCCGTCGGTGGTCGCCTGGACCACGACCTGCACCCCGT
>JAADYV010000317.1 GCA_010092855.1 Chloroflexota bacterium
CCAGGTCGCGCCTCCATCTAGACTGATTTCAATGCCTACCCGATCTGCCGGAGTTAGCATAGCGCGCTGCCAGAAGGTAAGTTGCGGACGAGCGGCGTTGAGTTGGATCGCCGGGCCATATTCGAGCAACGCGATCTGTCCGCGCTGGCTGCTGTCAGCCACCCACGCTGATCCACCCATGGCGTATTGACTGTCAGAACGCCACAGGCTTGTTGCCGTCCATTGGCTCCCGCCGTCAAAGCCGTCGCTGAAGGGCAGGCTGACCGGTAGCGGGGTGCTGGTGGGGGCAGCAGTGGGGGGTACCGTTGGTGCAACTGTCGGTGCGACCGTCGGCTGGGCCTGAGTCGGCTGCAGGGTTGGGTCGTCCACCGGTGCAGCGGTCGGTTCAGACGGTGGTTCAGTCGTCGGATCAACCGGTGGTTCGGTGGTCGGTTCGACGGGCGGCAGTTCGGTGGGCGGCGCTTGCGTCGGAGCAGGAGTCGGGTCCGGCTGGACGATGATCGCCTGCGGTACTAGGATAGCGTCGATGGCGAACGTGCCCGCCACCGGCAGCAAGCGCAGCGTATGCTGGCCAGTACTCAGGCCGCTTATCAACACCTGTGCGCCGAAGATAGTGTCGGAGGCGGTGCCGTTGACAGTTTGCAGCACCACGCCGTCCACTTCGATGGCGAAGCTGCCCAACGCCGGGTGTTGGACGTAGACCACGGCCACGTGGTCGCCCATGAAGGATAGGGTCAGGATGTCGTCCGTGCTGCCACTGCTGTAGACATAGCCACCACCGTTGGCCAGGCCGGTCGTATGGCCGGTCCAGGTGCCGGATTTGAGCACTGCTGGAGTTTCGGCCTGGACCACTTGGAGTTGTTCGATGCCATCCGGCGGCTGAGGACTCGGGGCCGGTCCTGGCGGCTGCGGTGTGATGTCGTTCAGGGAGATCGAGTCATCAGGCGGGTTGTGCGACAACTGGGCAGCCGGTACGATTTGCTTGGGTTGGCTGGCGCTGGACCACAGCAGCTTGATGACAGCGTGCGCGCGGTCGTCGTAGAACTCCAGCCGGATGCTGTACGGCTGTCCGGCCATCAGGTCAATGGTGGCCGAGTTTTCGTCTACGTCCTGCATTTCCCAGTCATCGATCACCAGTTGGTCATCGATCCACAGGCGAGCACCATCATCCGACTGGGTATAGAAAGTGTAGGTTTCGGTGTAGAGCGGTACCACGTACCCGGTCCAGCGAATAGTGAAGGAGTCGCTTTCCATCACGGCGTCGGGTGCACCATACCCCCAGTCGAAGTCGATGGTGGCATCAGCACGTTCCAGGACCCGGTTAGTGAAGTCGATGTTGTCATAGTACTGACCGAGCAAGCCTTCGCCTTCAGCGGGCGGGGTTGCCGTCGGCGTGAAGGTGGCCGTTGGCGGTATGACCGTTGGAGCCTGCGTCGGTTCGACTGTTGGCTCAACCGTCGGCTCGGCTGTTGGCTCGACTGTTGGCGCGAAGGTCGCGGTCGGCGGCAGGGGCGTGAAGGTGGCCGTTGGCGGCACGTCTGTCGGGGCCTGTGTCGGTTCGGGCGTAGGTGTTGACTGGTCAAACTCGCCGTGGAACAATTGCGCGGCGGGAATGATTTGCTGGGGCTGGCTGGCGCTGGACCACAGCAACTTGATGACGGCGTGTGCGCGGTCCTCGAAGTAGTCCAGGCGGATGCTGTAGGGCTGCCCCGCGACCAGGTCGATGGTGCCCGTGTCTTCTGTCAGGCCGTGCATGGTCCAGTTGTCGATCAGTAGTTGGTCATTGACCCACAGGCGGACGCCATCATCCGACTGGGTGTAGAAGGTGTAAGTTTCGGAGTAGAGCGGCACCACGTACCCGGTCCAGCGCACAGCGAAGTAGTCCGCGCTGATGGCTGCGTCTGGCGCGCCGTAAGCCCAATCGAAGTCGATGGTCGGATCGGTCCGCGTCATGCCCAGGGTTGAGGATTCGGTCGCGTTGAAGTATTCGCCCCACAGGCCCGTACCATCATCCGGCGGCACGACCGTCGGTTCAAGCGTGGGCGTAAAGGTGGCCGGCGGTGGTACATCCGTCGGTGGTGTGTCCGTCGGTGGCACATCGGTGGGCGGCACCGGCGTGTTGGTGGGCGGTGCTTGCGTGGGTTCCGGCGTCGGAACCGGGTTGTTTTCGCCATCCGCTCCGGCAGTGAAGTTCTGGTTGACTTCGTTGCTGCTCAGCGCACGGCTGTACACCGCCACCAGGTGGAAGTCGCCGAACCAGGGGCGGTTGCCAGTGAATTCGTTAGCCAGCCCGAAACGGAAGCCTGTGTCCCAGTTGGCCAGCGAGCCGCTCACGGTGCCGCTTTGCTGCTGTACGCCATTGACGTACAGGCGCACGTTCCCGTTTGCATCGCGGGTGTAAACCACATGCGTCAGAGTCGTGGTCAACGCGCCGCGCGGGGAAGCCAGCGATGGCATCCCGTTGGTGGTCTGGCTGGTCGAGCGCAGCCGCACGTCGTAGAAGTTGGCCGGTTGGACGCCGTAGTAGCCCTGGCCAAGTGTGAAGTTACGCTTGTAGAGGTCCTGGGAGAGCGTGACGATGCGGGCCGGGCCGTCTTGAGAGGTGTTGGCCGGCACGATCCACGCTTCGATGGAGAGTTCGTTGCTGGCGCGGCTGCCATCGATCAGCTTGGTCGCTGGGCCAGACGACGCGATGATGGTCGAGCCGGTGACGCTTAGCTGGCCGGACTGCCAGTTCACGGCGTTGGTGTCGCTGATGGTCAGGTTAAGCGGTGCGCCCACGCCGGACACATCGTTTACCGTATTCCCGCTGCCCTCGTCAAAGGTATACAACGCCTGCAATCCCGCCGTCACGCGCCCATCATTGGGTACGGCTGTGGGCGGCACCGGGGTATTGGTGGCCGTTGGTGGCAGCGGCGTGAAAGTTGCAGTCGGCGGTACGTCCGTCGGCGGTACATCCGTCGGTGGCACATCGGTCGGTGGCACGGGGGTATCCGTAGCCGGTTCGGGTGTGTTCGTCGGCGGCAGCGCAGTCTCGGTCGGAACCAGGGTCGGTGTGCGGGTCGGCGTATCCGTTGGCAGTGGTGTGAAGGTTGCGGTCGGCGGAGGTACATCCGTAGGTTCCGGTGTTGGTGTCGGAACCGGCTCGTCGCCGTCGGACCCAGCACTGTAGTTCTGGCTGACTTCGGCGCTGCTCAGGGCGCGATTGTAGATTGCCACCAGGTGGAAATCGCCGCGCCAGGGCCGGTTGCCGGTGAATTCGTTGGCCAGCGCGAAGCGGTAACCGGTGTCCCAATTGACCAGTGTGCTGTTGGCGTTCCCGTTTTGCTGTTCCACACCGTTGATGTATAGGCGTGCGTTCCCGGCGACATCGCGTGTATAGACCACGTGCGTCAGAGACGTGCTAAGCGTACCACGGTTCGATGACAGCGACGGCATCCCGTTGGTGGTATGGCTGGTGGTGCGCAGCCGGACGTCGTAAAAATCCGACGGCTGCACGCCATATGATCCCTGGCCAAGTGTGAAGTTGCGCGTGTAGAGGTCCTGCGAAAGCGTGACGATGCGAGCCGGACCATCCTGTGACGTGTTGGCCGGCACGATCCATGCTTCGATGGTGAGTTCGTTGCTGGCACGGCTGCCATCGATCAGCTTGCTGGCGGAGCCTGCCGATGCAATGATGGTTGAGCCGGTAACGCTCAGGTACCCGGCCTGCCAACTCACCGCGCCTGGATCGCTGATAGTAAGGTTGAGCGGCGTACCCACGCCGGATACATCGTTGACCGTGCTGCCGCCTCCTTCGTCGAAGGTGTAGAGCGCTTGCAGGTTCGCCGTAACACGCCCATTAACCGGTGGTGGAATCGTCGGCAGGGGTGTAGCTGGTGTGGTGGCGGTTGGCTGCGGCTGGTCCGTTGGGTTCGGAATCAATGTCGGGGTTCGGGTCGGCGTGTTAGTTGCAGGTTCGGGTGTAGGAGTTGGCGCAGGAGACGGACTCCCCTCCGACAGTGCCAGCATGATATAAATCGGCACGATCACGCCCTGCGGATTGTCGTCGTTCTCGTTCTCTTCAAAGATGCGAACGCTCAGATCGAACAGCTCCCCAGTGTCATCCCATAATGACAGGCCAGGAATGCTGGTGATCATAAACTTGGTGATGCGTTCCTCACCACTGCCGCACACATCGCCCGACATCTTGGTAGTACCGTAGCGCATCACCAGTTCGCGGAATGTGGTGGCGTAGTGGGCCATGTAGTTGTTGTCGGCATAGACGTTGAAGCCTTCCAATGCCAGTTCCTGCACGGTCATTAGCGTTGAGATGCCATAGACAGTTGGCTGGCAGCCGTAAGGGTTCTTGCCCATGTTGGGAACACGGTGGTCCCAGGTAAACGCGATCCCGTTGCCGGTATTGGTGCGCACCATCATATTATCCAGCACACCCGCGCGCCGGTTGGCTTCAGTCAAATAGGCCTGGTCGCCCGTCAGGTAGTACATGTAGAGATAGAAACGGGTGAAGTCGGCGAACGCATGGGTCAGCGACTTTTCGATGCCCCCGCGTGATTCCCACTTGGCCAGGAAGTGGTTTTCGAGGTAGTCGATCCAAAAATCGGCATGTTGGCCGTACAGGGGATCGAATTGCTCGTTCGACTTCAGCGCATAAGCCGCCGAAGCGACCAGGGTCGCCGTGAACATTTCGTCCATTTTGTGATGATCGTTGTTATAGTACATGGAGTTGGAGTCGAGCAGCCAACGCCAGTTCAGATACCCATCACCGTTATAGTCGTGCAGCGTCCCGCGCGTGATCTGCATGAGACGGTCGATTTCGTCGAGATAGCTCAAATCCCCCGTCACGCGCAGCCCAACCGACAGCGCCGTGACATGGGCATTCAGCGTGCGCCCCATACGGTACAGGTCGCCGCTTTCGGCAGCGCGGTCCGGGTCGGGATAGGTCCGGCCATTGGAGATCGCGGCCCACGACCGGTCATACCACAGCCGGATGTCGGGCGGCAGATTGTTCGGGTCGAAGTTAGGGTCTCCCACTATCGAATACCGGCCCCGTTCGAACCGGTGCTCGCTGGCGCTGGCAGGAGATGTTATGCTGAGACTGGATAAGACCAAAACGCCCAACATGAGAATGGTGAGCAGTCGTGTAATCAACAGATATTGAGGATGTTTGCGGTTGTTCATGCTGCCTGTCCAATCTTCTATCTGGTCAGTTCAATTGGGACGTGCAGTGGTGCCAATGTTTGCGTTAAGTTTGCATACGAAATTCACGAATTTTTCATACTCATTCACTAGGCTACGCCATTTATAAAAATGGTAAATAGGACTATAGAACCAGGGACATGGGTACCATAGGAGGGTAGTACGGGGTGACTTAAGTACTGGGCAAGCTAAGTTTCCGGTTGATAGTTGGGGTGTATTCGGGGTTTTAAGAAGCTGGTTCGAAGCCAATTTGCGGATCAATGGCTGGTGTGCCACACTGTTGTTTACAAATATTTACAATCTAAACAATTGTGTACAGTGGCACAAGTGCCATGAAGACAGCGTGTGTCCGCTTGACTAGATTTAAGGAATGGTCAATACTGCAAGTCCCATTAAGGTTGCGAATGGAGCTGCCCAATGGCTTCCACCATCGAAGATGTAGCGCAAGTCGCTCAGGTTTCCACGGCTACTGTATCGCGGGTGCTTAACCAGCCGCATCTGGTTAGCATCCAGACACGGCGGCGAGTGTTGGATGCCATGCAACTGTTGGACTACAAGGTTAACCTGGCGGGGCGTCATCTGCGCACCAACCGCACCCGGACGGCGGCATTGTTGCTGCCAGGGTTGGGAAGCAGCGTCATCAGCCGCTTGGTGGAAGGTGTCGAGGATGCTGCTTTAGCAGCCAAATACGCGCTGATCATGTTCAGCACCCGCCATGACGCCGACCGGGAAGCCGCCTACATTGACCTCATCACCCGGCATCGGCTGGTAGATGGCGTGTTGTGCGTTTCGCCATGTTCGTCTCTGGAAAACATGCACTGTCTCGAAAACGACGGTATCCCGCTGGTCATGTGCAATGGCAAACTGGATGGCGTTGCCAGCGTGCTGGTCAACTACAGTGACCTGACTTACCAGGCGACCGAGTATTTGTTGGCATGGGGTCATCAGCGCATATTGCTGCTAAACTGGACCGTGCCCTCCGGTGAGGTTCCCGTCACGCTGCATACCATTACTCATATGCGACAGGGTGGTTTTCGGCAGGCGCTGGCGGCGACGCAGGCTGTTCCACAGACTCTGGTGGTTGACGACAACACCGAGTGGCAGGCGCATCTGGCGCACATGCTGCGCAGCACCGACCGCCCCACCGCGATCATTGCCTGTTGTGACAAGCTGGCGTTGGCGGTGTACGCTGTCTGCCGGGGGGTAGGCTTGCGCATTCCGCATGATTTGTCCGTGATCGGCTGTGATGATATTCTGGTGGCCCAGTACGTCGATCCGCCGCTAACGACCATCCGCGTGCCCGCGTATAAGCAAGGGCGGCTGGCCATGGAAAGTTTGCTGCAGGCAATGATGGGAGATGCGCCGGAAGAGCCAGCGGTGCATCTGTTGAAGGGGGAGCTGGTGCTCCGGGATTCCTGCGCGCCGCCTCAGCAGCTATAATTGACTACGATCATGTTTTTTTGAGAGGAGATTTCTGTATGGCCCGTGTTGGATATATAGGTTTGGGATTGATGGGAGCGCCGATGGCGCGCAACTTAATGGGGGCCGGGCACGACCTGGTGGTGCACAACCGCAGCCGCGCGATTGTCGAGCAGCTTGCCAGCGAAGGTGCCACGCCCGCCACTTCCCCGCGCGAAGTGGCAGAGCAGAGCGATTTTGTGTTCACCAACCTGCCCGACTCCCCGGACGTGGAACTGGTGGTGTTGGGTGCGGACGGCGTGCTGGCAGGCGCGCACGCCGGCATGATCTATATCGACAACAGCACCATCAAGCCTGAAACCGCGCGCCGGATCGCGGCAGAACTGGAAAAAGTGGGTGCGGCCGGCCTCGACGCCCCGGTCAGTGGTGGGGATATTGGAGCCAAAGCGGGTACGCTCAGCATTATGGTGGGCGGGCCGCAAGAAGCGTATGATCGCGCGCTGCCACTGTTTGAGGTGTTAGGCAAAACGATCACGCGCGTGGGGGACAGCGGCGCAGGCCAGATCGCCAAGGCCGCTAACCAGACGGTCGTCGCCGGAACCATGGTCGCCATGTGCGAAGCGCTGGTGCTGGCGCAAAAAGCGGGTGTTGATCCCGCGCGTGTGGTGCAGGCCATCAGTCGCGGCGCGGCGCAGTGCTGGGCCCTGGATAACAAACCGGCCAAGCTGTTCAAGCGTGACCTGGCTCCCGGCTTCAAGGCCTACATGCAAGCTAAAGACCTGAAGATCGTAGTTGATACCGGGCGCACCTATGAGGTGCCGCTGCCCCTGACCGCCGTCACCCACCAGATTTTCGAAGCCATGATCGGTATGGGCAATGGCGACCTGGACAACAGCGCCGTCATCACCGTGCTGGAAGCGCTGGCCAGCGTGCAGGTTGGCCAGGCTGAATAATGCGCTATTCCCCAGGCTGTCCAGCCAGCCGACGCGCGGTTGGCCAGTCTGGGGCGATAACCTTGTGAATGACGCCGGTGGTAACCTCCGGTAACGAGCGCTGTGTCGTCCAACTCCAGATCAAGCCGTTAGTGCGTTCACGCGCGGCCTGAAGACATGTGTCGAAATGCGGGCCGATGTCTTCACCGCACTGGATAACAGTGACGCCACTGGTAGCGCTGAGCTGCCGAAACACCCGCTCGTTCGGTACGCAAAACGCGATACTGACGTTGCCCAATGCGGCGCTAATCTGGGCGTTGTAGCGGGCAGCAAATCTGCGGTACATCTGCCCCGTCATCTGCCCCGCGAGGGTATCCTGGATGTGAGCACTAGCCGGTATCCGACAGCCATGCCGGTAGTGGATGTTTGCTGGGGCAGCAGTTTGTGCACGAAAACGGCTGGCAATCGCGATGCATGTGTCCGTCATCACTTGCAAGACATCGTGCAGCAGTTCCGGATCATCCACCACCCAGGTGAAGATGTCTTTGCCGATGATGTGCCCGGCCAACTCAAACGGGCCCAGTACCTCTGGCATCTCCAGGTGAATAGCCTGGCTGAGCCGGGGATATGGTGCCAGCCATGCTTGCCACTGGTCGAGTGTCTCCCAGACTCGTACACCCAACCCGGCATTAAGATCGGGGACCCCGCCCCGGATCAGTGCCAGGCCAACATCGTCCACTTCCAGCGGAATGACCTGGGGCAGATCGTCTTTGAACTGCACGATCTCACATCCAAACATCGACGGTCCAATGGCTGCGCCGAAGTTTACGCCAACCGAGTATATCCGGTCATCGCCCAGCAGCAGCCCTTCATATACCTGCTGCAGTTCGTGCACCAGCAGGTGCTGGGGGGATCGAAATGCCTGCCGGTACGAAATCGCTGGCCAATCGGGAAGAGAGAGTGACTGGTTGGTTGGCTGGCAGTCATTCTGCTGCGTGATGATAACCGGAGGGCGATCCAATGGTTTGTGCAATAAGCTGGCCCGCTGGCGTTCTTCCGCAGCCAACACGCGCTCCATCTCGATCATGGCCTCTAATGTTTCAAGGTGCGGAGTCAGGTCAAAGTCAGTGGGACGTTGCCATGCCGACATGAAAAGGTTACCCCCATCCATAATGTATCAGTAGACCCGATATACGTTGCACTTAATGATAGTCTCACAGGTCGAAAATGTCTAAAGGGATGGGAGGTAACGCAATATTTCTTACACGATTTATATGTTGTGCTGAGATTGATCTTATGCTGGCGTGCTAAGCATGATGTGCGCGTGTGTTGTGTGATGTGTTTTTGAGAACATGAAAGAAAACAACTGTTTGGGAGTATGGGGGCATGGCCACACAAACCTACACCTTTCAAGCTGAAATTCAGCAGTTGCTCAATATCCTGGTGCATTCGCTGTACACCGACCAGGAGATTTTCCTGCGCGAGTTGATCTCCAATGCGTCGGATGCGCTCAACCGCCTGCAATTCGAAATGCTGACCAATCCGGATGTGCTTGATCCGGATGCTGAGCTTGCGATCCATATCGCGGCGGATAAAGACGCGGGTACGCTGACCATCTCCGACACCGGGGTCGGCATGAGCCGGGACGAGATGATCGAGAACCTGGGCACGATTGCGCAGTCGGGCGCAGCCCGGTTCCTCCAACAAATGCAGGAACAAAATGGCAGCATTGTCTCCCCCACCGACCTGATCGGCCAGTTTGGTGTGGGCTTCTATTCGGTCTTCATGATCGCCGACCGGGTGACGGTGACCTCGCGTTCCTTCCGGCCTGACGACGAAGCCTGGGCCTGGACCTCGGACGGCAGCACAACCTTCGAGATCGAACCAGCAGACCAGGCGACGCGCGGCACGACCATCACCATTCAAGTCAAGGAAGACTTGACAGAATTCCTGGAAACCTTTCGGCTGCGCAACATCGTCAAAAAGCACTCCGACTTCATCGCCTTCCCGATCTATATCGAGGACGAGGTCGCCAACCAGCAAACCGCCATCTGGCGTAAACCGGCCCGTGATGTGGCGGACGAGGATTACACCGCGTTCTACAAGCAGTTGACGTTCGATTTCCACCATCCGCTGCTGCACCTGCACATCGCGGCAGATGCGCCGGTGCAGTTCTACAGCCTGCTCTACGTGCCCGCCCAGGCTGATCGCGGACTGCTCAACCCGCGCACCGATCACGGCCTTAAGCTCTACGCGCGCAAGGTCATGATCCAGGAATACAATAAGGATTTCCTGCCCAATTACCTGCGCTTCGTGGATGGCGTGGTTGACTCGGAGGACCTGCCGCTGAACGTAGCGCGCGAGTCGATCCAGACCACGCAGATGATCCGCCGCATTGGGACCTCGCTGAAGGGCAAACTGCTGGGCGAACTGGAGCGCCTGGCCGCAGAAGAACCAGAGCGCTACCAGGATTTCTGGCAGGCGTTCGGTTCCTTCATCAAGGAAGGGATCGCCACCGAATCGGGCGATGCTGGGCGGTTAGCCACACTGCTGCGCTTCCACTCGTCGGTCAGCAATGGCGAAACGCCCACTGTCACGCTGGACGATTACGTGGCGCGCATGAAAGACGACCAGGAACACATCTACTATATCCTGGCCGAAGACTTGCTGTCGGTGCAGCACAGTCCGCACCTGGATCGTTTCACCACGCTCGACTACGAGGTGTTGTACCTGACCGATACCGTTGACAGCTTCATGTTGATGAACCTGCCGGAATACGAGAGTCGGTCGCTTAAAAACGTAGATGATGCCGAGCTGGAACTGCCAGACATCGAAACGGAGCACGAAACTGACCCGTTGGAGGCAGACGACTTTGAGGTGGTGCGGGGACGATTTGCGGACGTTTTGGGCGAGCGTGTGATCGACGTGCGGGAATCGCACATGCTGACCGGCAGTCCCATCCGCCTGGCAACGCCCGAAGGTCAGCCCGACCGCAACGTGCAGCGCGTGTACCGCATGTTGGAGCAGAACTTCGAAGTCCCGCGCCGCATCCTGGAACTGAACCGGCGGCACCCGTTGATCCACAACCTGGCCGGGTGGCTGGTCGCGGACCCGGCGGCAGGCGTGATCGACGAGGTGATCGAGCAGTTGTACGATTCTGCGTTGCTGGTCGATGGCATTCACCCCAACCCGGCGGCTATCGTGGCGCGGATGCAGCGCTTGATGGAACTGGCCACCCGCCGCGACGACTGATCCCGGCCCATCACCCACCCACTGTCACCATCTGCTGCCTCGTGAAAACGGGGCAGTTTGCGTTTGCTGTTGTTTGCAGGCAAACTAACGCCGGAGGTAACCATCATGCGACGGAATTTGATTGGGTTGACCGGGTTGCTGCTGGTGACAGTGCTGGCGCTGAGTTGGGGCGGTAACGTGACCAGCGCCGTGCAAACGACACCTACGTCTACCCCGGCGCAAGACTACACCCCGCTGCCGGGGCACACGCTTGGCCCGGAAGACGCGCCGGTGACGATTGTGATGTACGGTGATTTTCAGTGTGAACTGTGTGCCCGCTATGCGCGCGACCTGGCGGAGTTAATCGACCGCTATCCGGGCGAACTGCGCCTGATCTGGCGGCACCTGCCCGATCCCGACACGCATGACAAGGCTGCGCTCGCATTGCAGGCCAGCGAAGCCGCCGCTGTCCAGGGCCGGTTCTGGGAGATGCACGACCAGCTTTTTGCCCATCTGCCGGAGTGGGCGACCCTGACACCGGACGAATTCCGCGCCGAACTGAGTGCGTATGCGGCGGTGGTTGGCCTGGACGTGGCGCGCTTCGAGGCCGAACTGGATGCCGGGACCTATGCCTGGATGGTCGAGGCTGCCCGGCGTGACGCCGCCAACCTGGATATCGTTGGCGTGCCACAACTGCTGTTCAACGGCATCCCCTACACCGGGCGCGACGACCTGTTCGGGCTGGAGGATGCAGTGCGGCTGGAACTACTGACTGCGCGCCAGTTCGACGCGCCGCCACCCATGACAATCGACCTTTCGCGCTCCTACCGCGCCACCATCGTTACCCAACAAGGCGACATCGTGCTCGACCTGTTTCCGCGCGACGCTCCCCAGGCCGTCAATAATTTTGTCTTCCTGGCGCGCGCCGGGTGGTACGATGACATGACGTTTTTCTATGTGGTGCCCGGCTTTCTGGCCCAGACCGGCGATCCGAGCGACACCGGGCGCGGCAGTCCGGGCTACACCATTCCCGACGAACACACCAACGGCCTGATCTTTGACCGTGAGGGGCTGGTGGCCATGTCGCACCCGGTCGGCGTGCCGGAAAGCGCGGGCAGCCAGTTCTTCATCACACTGGCTCCCCTGCAAACACTCGGCGATTGGAATGGTCAGTATACTATCTTTGGGCTGGTGATCGACGGACTGGACGTGGTACGCAACCTGACACCGCGCAATCCTAACGACCCGATCAACTTCCCCAACCCGCCCCCCGGCGACCGCGTGATCACGATTACGATTGAGGAGTTTTGACCGTGTATCTTTTCTGGTTTTTGTGGCTGGCCAGCCTAGGCGTGTTGATGGCGCTGGCGCTGGGGTATGCCGCGACGGTGCCCATGATGCGCCGCCGCGTGCCGGACGAACCCGATCACCCGACGCTGCACGGCATGTCGTGCGAGGATGTGACCTTCTCCTCCACCGACGAGGTTGAACTGGGCGGCTGGTGGATTCCGGCACAGCAAGCACGCGGAACCGTGATTATGTGTCCGGGACAGAACGGCAGCGCAGACAAGGATGTGCCGCAGACCAAGCCGCTGCATGACGCCGGGTTCAACGTGCTGCTGTTTGATTTTCGGGCGCACGGACGCTCCGAGGGCCGCCTGGTGACGCTGGGCGTGCTGGAGCAGCTTGATCTGCGGGCCGCGCTGGATTACGTGCAGCAGGAACGCGGCGCTGAGCGTGCTGGCGTGATGGGCTTCAGCATGGGGGCGGCGGTGGCGCTGTTGGTGGCCGCCGAAGATGAGCGTATCGCGGCGTTGGTGCTGGATGGGGCTTATCCCCGGCTGGCGGGCATCCTGCCGGCGTGGGTACGGCTGCAGGGACTGCCGGGGCCGCTGGCGCGTGGCGCGGCCTGGGTGGTGATGCTGATCGGTTCGCTGCGCGCGCGCTACCAACTGTATCACGCCAATCCGCTCGACCTGGCCGAAGGGATCAAGGCCCCGGCGCTGTTCATTCACGGCGAAGATGATCCGTTCGTTACCTGGGATGAGCTAGAGTCGCTGGTGGAGCGCATACCTGGGCCGACGGATGTGTGGCGCGTCCGGCACGGCATGCACCGGTCCGCCTTCCGCGATCATGCCGAGGATTACAACCACCGCGTCGTGGCGTGGTTCACTGAACACGTGGGGTAGTAATCGGTTACAATTGGGGTACAACGTTCTGCAAGTGAGTGAAACCGGGATAGTGCGATGGTAGTCCAGACACAGGTGTTGACGGTCGATGAATTCTGGCAGCGCTACGCGGGTCAGATGGTCGAGTTGGTGGAGGGGAGAGTGGTCGACATGACGCCATCCGGCGTATTGGCGTCCATCGTGGCGCGACGTGTCGGCGCAGCGTTAGGCGCGTATGTGGATGCGCATGACCTCGGCGAAGTCACGACGGCGGACGGTGGCTTCCAACTCACCGAGCATGATCTACGGGTGCCTGATGCAGCTTTCATCAGCGCCGCCAAAATGGTGGAACTGCGGGAGCCGGAGAAGTTCGCGCCGTTTGCACCTGACCTGGCCGTTGAGGTGATTTCGCCGGGCAACACCGCTTCCGAAATGCGAAAGAAGATCGACTTCTATTTCGCGGCAGGAACCCGACTGGTGTGGATCATCTACCCGGAACTGCGCAAAGTTGACGTGCACTATCCAGACGGCACGGCATTTTCCGTCGATCAGGCGGGAATACTCGACGGTGGCGATGTTGTGCCCGGCTTGCAGCTACCGGTGAGCGCTCTGTTTCCACCGCGTGATTAGCAGGAACCTGGAGCTATTCCTTCGGCTGGTAAGCCAGCAGGATCACGCCCAGGTCTTTCTCGGCTTCGTGGAGCGCTTTCAGTCCGGCTTCGTCGAGTTGCGCCAGTTGATAGGTGTCCGGTTCCAGGGCCAACAGGTACACGCCAAGCAACTCTTCCACCGCTTGCAGCTTTTTCATCCGTTCGTCGTCCAGATTGGCAAAACGCATTCCGGGCATCATGTATTTTTTTCTCCTGATCTGAGCTCGCGCATCCACGTCAGCGCGTCGTCCAGCGGATAATCCAACCCAAAATTATCGATCAGCGACTGCCACAGGTGCGGATGCGGTGTCGCATCGGGATGTTGTTCGTGCAGCAGGGCAAACCCGTCAGGCAGATCATAGCCGCGCGCGACCAAAGCAGCCAACACAAACGTCGCCGAGCGGCTGATCCCCGCACCGCACATCACCAGCACCGGGCGGCTGGCCTCTACCTGCTTCAACACGAACGCCACTCCACGCGGCAGCGCATCCGGGGGGAGCGGTTCGCCGTCCTCGACTGGGAGTTCGAAAACGTTGAAGTCGTCGGGAAAAAACGGGGTATCACGGAACAACTTGAGCACGTTGGTGATCCCGCGCTGGCGCAGGTTTTCGACGATCAGCGTCGCGCGCCAGCCAGAGATATAGATGCCGTCTGCCACATGATCAACGGGCATGGCTATTTTCTCCGGTACCAGTATTGGTAGACTTCCTGAAAGCCGAACTTGGTTTCGTAGATGTGGCGCGCCGGGGCTTTGACCGCTTCCACGGACAGGTAGGCGTGCGACGCACCGAACGCCTGGGCCCAGGTCAGCATTCCGTTGATCAACTTTGTGCCATGTCCCCGGTTGCGCAGGTCGGGATCGGTGACCAGGTCGAACAGGCCGAAGTGATCCATTTCCAGCACCCCGACTCCACACGCCAGCAGTTGGTCGCCCTTCCACAACGAAGCCAGCAGCCGCCGCGACGGGATCGCTTCCAGGATGGCGCGGTGCGTCATGTGCTCGCCCTCATCGACCCGGCTCAGCACGCAGAACATGTCGACCCAATCGGCCAGCGATTCGCTCTCGACATGGACTGGCTGGAAATCGCGTCCGGTCAGGTCCAGGTGCAGCACCAGGGTGGGATCAAGGCGGTGAAAGTTGTGCTGGGCTAGCGCCTGGTCGAGTTTGGGCGGCGCAAACGGCGTGATGCGAAAGATGGGCGGCAGCCCTTTTTCGATGTACAGGCGCTCGCACGCGCTGATCTTCTCGTCGATGTCGATCTGCGAAGGGAAGAGCGGATTAACCGAGTTGGCGCGTTTGGTATAGCCCTTGCTGAAGCGCAAAATCCAGCCATCATACAGCATTTGCTGCAGCGCGGGCCAAGCATTCAGGGCAGCTTCTTCTATGCGTTGGGCGTGCATGGCTTTATCCCGATTTCGTAACACGATCAGGGCGAAGAGATTGTCTCTATGATCGTACTCGGATGGGCCACTATTGCAAGCCGCGCGTGAGGGACCATTCCTTGTTGAAAATCCAGGCCGCCAGCATCACGCTGAGCACGGCGTAGACCGTGCCGCTGATCACGTTCACCAGCAGCCCGGTGGTGGAGAGTGTGTTGCTGAACAGGTCGCGGATGGCCACGATGGTGCCGAAGAAGGGAGTGGCATACACTCCCAGGCCGACCTCGGTGGGCAGGCTGAAGATGGTCAGCAGGATGCTGGCCGGCAAGCCAAGCTGCATCAAGACCATAAACAGGTTAGCTTCGCGGTAGTTGGCGGCGCGCGCGCACCACGCCATCACCAGCCCATTGAGTGTCACGATAAAGGGAATGATCAGCACCATCAGCGCCAGCACCAGCGCGATCACGCTGTTCCCGCTGCTGGTCAGGATGATGTCGAGTGTTTCGGTGGGCGAGAGCGAGTCGGCGTCCATCAGTTCCGGTCCGGCAGCGCTAAGCGCATTCAGTGCCACGCCTTCCAACATCCACAGGCTCATCACGGCCAGCGACGCGATGAAGACCACCGTCAGCTTGCCGAGCACGATTCCCGCGCGGCTGGCAGGTGTGACCAGCAGGTTCTCGATGGTCTGGCGTTCTTTTTCGCCGACGGTAGTATCCAGGATCAGGCCCATGCCGCCGCCGATCAGCCACGAAGTCACGGCCAGTGGCAGGAAGATGGTGGCCAGGATGTTGCTGTCGCCGTCTTCATTATCGCCTACCACGCTTTCGGTACTGGTTTGTTTGCGCTCGCCGACTGTGATGGGATTGAGCCAATCGCGCGACAAACCCTCTGCTTCCAACCGCTGGTCAACCAGGTCATCGCCATAGCGGTCCAGCACACCGCGCACCGCACCCCGCGCCAGGAAGGTGATCATAGCATTATCGCGCGTGATCAACTCCACCGCGACAGCTTCTTCCGTCTCCAGTTGTAGGGCGAAATCGTCCGGCAGCCGCACCACGATCAGCGCGTCCCCAAACGGGTCTTCGTCGGGATTGGACGGCGGATCAACCAGGTAGGTGGCGTCGTCATCCTCGAATTTGTCCAGCAGCGCCGGGGCCTGGTCGCCATTTTCGACCCAGACGGGGAACCCCTCGTCGGCGATGCGCAGCGCCTGCGCCCCAATGAACAACCCGGCACACAACGCGAGGCCCGGCAGGATGATGGGTGGCGCGAACAGCCAGAACAACGATCCCTTGTCGCGCAGCAGCTCGCGCAGCTCTTTGCGCAGCACAATGTGATAGACCTGGCCCAGTCTCATGAACGTTTCCTCGTCCGGCTGGTGGTGGCTTCGCGTTCGGCCTCCTCCAGCAACGCCTGCGCGCCGATGATCTCAACGAAGGCGGTTTCCAGGTTGTTGGCCTGGTACCGGGTGATCAGTTCCTGCGGCGTGCCCTGCTCTAGAATCTCCCCGCGATGCACGATAGCCACCCGGTCACACAGGCGCTCGACCTCGTCCATGTGGTGCGTGCTGATCACCACGCAGCGGCCTTCTTCGCGGAAGCGACGAATCGTATCGCGGACGGCGCGCGTGCTGACCACGTCCAGCCCCTGGGTCGGTTCGTCGAGAATGATGTTGGTGGGGTTGTGGACCAGCGCCATCGCCATCACTACCTTGCGCACCATCCCGCGCGAAAAGCCCTGCGCCTGTCGGTCGGCGAACTCGATCATGTCCAGCGTCTCGATCAACTCGTCGATGCGCTGTTCGAGACCGTTACCGTTCAGCCCGTGCAGGTTGCCAATGTAGCGCAGGTGTTCGCGCGTGGTGGAGTGGGCATACAGGCCCGCGCTTTCGACCAAAATGCCGAGGTGTGAGCGCACCGCGTTTTTCTGCGTGCGGATGTCGTAACCGCTGACGGTAGCCGTGCCGGATGTGGGCGAAATCACGGTTGCCAACATGCGCAGCGTGGTGGTCTTGCCCGCGCCGTTGGGTCCCAGCAAACCAAAGACCTCCCCCGGATAGGCGGTGAAGGTCACGTCTTTTACGGCGTCGAATTTCTTGAAACGTTTGGCGAGTTGGGTGGCCTGGATCATAGACAACGTCGGGTACGTTATGTTGGGACAATTGGATAGACAGAACACTATCCATTGTTACCCGATTGGCAGCCAATGTCCAGCAAGTTTAAGGGTGGTGGTATTGAACATCCTACACCGTTCGCTTGGTTAGACGTTGAAACGAATGATGATCATGTCGCCGTCGTGAACCATGTACTCTTTGCCTTCCAGCCGCATCTTGCCCTGCGCCTTGACCTCGTTGATGCTGCCTGCGGCTGCAAAATCATCGTAGGCCACCACCTCCGCCCGGATGAACCCGCGCGCTAGGTCGGTGTGGATGGTGGCCGCCGCTTCGACCGCCGTACCCCCTTTGCGCAAGCTCCACGCGCGGACCTCATCATCACCATGGGTAAAAAACGAGTGGATGTTAAGCAGTTCATACGATAGACGGATCACGCGGGCGCGGCTCGGTTCCTCGATGTTGTATTCGGCCAGGAATACCGCCATGTCGCCCGGGTCGTCCAGTTGCGCGATCTCGGCTTCCAGCGCGCCGTGCAAAGCCATCACCAGCGTCGCCTGGTGATCGTAGTCGAGGTTGGCAGTGGGATCGTTTCCGTCGTCTCCGGTGTTGAAGATGACCAGCACCGGCTTGAGCGTCAACAGGCCATAACCGCGCAGCAGCTTGATCTCTTCCGGCTTGAGGTCCAGGTCGCGCAGTGGTTGTTCCGCCTCGAGTTGGGCGTGCAGCCGCTCGAACAGCTCCGTTTCGGCGGCGTTCTGCTGCTTGTTTTCGACCTTGCCCTTTTTGCGTTCTTCCTCCAACCGCGCCAGCCGGTTCTCGACCGTGATCAGGTCCACCAGCAAAAACTCGCCGTCGATGGTTTCGAGATCGCGGACCGGGTCGACAGTCTCCTGCGGGTGCGGGACGTTGTCATCGTGGAAGGCGCGCACCACGTGCAAAAAGCCGTCCACCTGTTGGAGTTCATTGCGCATCGGGCCGCTGAGTCCGCCCTGACCGATACCCTTATCCAGCCCGCCGATGTCGGTATAGGTGATGGTGGCGTAGGTCGTTTTCTTGGGCTTGAAGACCCCGCTCAGGAAGTCGATACGCGGGTCGGGCACATTCACCACGGCGGTGTGAACTTCAAGCTGGCCGGACGAAAACGACTCGGTCGGCAGATTTTGCCCGGTCAGCGCGTTAAAGATGGTCGTTTTGCCACAGTTGGGCAGACCGATAATTCCCAATCGCATGATGTGATCCTGCTGCTTTCAACAAGTGTGTGGTGCAATCGATGGAACGCGGCACAGTATAGCGCGGGCCAGAAGATAACGCGAGACGGTGGCGCGTGTTAGGCGAATTTTGGTCCTTTCAAGGTATTTGTTAGGCTGCCGTTAGCCGAATGACGTTGTCGATGGCGGGCGCTGATGTATAA
>JAADYV010000318.1 GCA_010092855.1 Chloroflexota bacterium
GCCCCTACGAACGCATCTATTACAGAAGCAAAGATACGTGATTGTGGCGGACGTTTTCCAGTCTCGGACCGATGTTGACCCTTCCTGAACGAGATTGGACAAAGTCGAGTTTAGTAGACTTGCGTCTTATGTAGCCTGTGTGCTTTCAGTAGCGAAGCGGCTTGAGCCACAGGTGGCAACGCGGCGGGTCCTTCCCTACCCGGAAAACGTGCGTAAACCGACTCTTGGGTAACACCATAACAACGCAGAGCAAGGGGCTATTCGCTCCTACACATCGTGATGGTCCGGGCGTTTGCTGGCCCAAAACGAGCGGGGGCTACTGGTGGCCTACGGTGTGCCATGTAGGGGCGGTTTTGGGGTATACTACGCGGGAACCATGCGCCTACACCGGATCAGGAGAAGATAGTGGATCAATGGGACGAAGTTGTCGACGAGTACAAACGCTATCTTAAAGATATCCTTGGCGTCACCGATGATAATCCGAACCCATGGCCATCTGGAAGTATGCCCTTTCGCACGGTGGAGCATATTAAGGCGATGTTCGATCTCATTGCGCAGATTCGAGATAACCCGAATTTCTCAGACCTCAATGTCTGCATCAGACGCACAGCGCTGGTTCTCATCCCTATTCCCAAGAGAACCGGGGTTAGTGTCTTCTACGAGACAAAAGATTATGACACCTGCTATGATCTCTTTCACAATGCGGTGCCGATTCCAGATGATCCAGACGGGATTGGCGATCAACTAACAGTAACATCAGATGAGTTAATACCTGCGCTCGAATACTATCTTGATCGCGTTCGCAGTCTCGATATCTATATCTGATAAGCCCACTATTGCTTCGCACACAACGCCCGCTGGGCGCGTGGAGGTCCAGATTCCGTTCGCGCCCAGAAGAATTGGAGTGTGCTCAGTCTGTGTTTTCGGGTTGGGCGACGATCACCTTGAATGTGTTGCCATCGGGGTCTTGCAGCTCGAAAAACGTGGTGCCGTCGTTGCCCTGGTGAAGATGTGCGTCCGGGTCCAGGCCTGCCGCGCGAAGCTGCTGGCGAAAGTCGTCCGGTTGGGTAATGCAAAAATGCACGCTGTCGGTGGCACCGGCTGTCCCGTTTCCGCCACCTTTGCCGGGCACGTACAGCGCCACCGGCATATCACCGGCGCTGAACTGCGCCCAGCCATATTCCGGCACAACAAAATCCTCGCGCAGCCCCAGCACCTCGCGATAGAACGGGGCGGCTCGTTCGACATCCGAAACGGGTATTTTGACCATCTTGAGCGTAATTTCGACCGGCATGTTGTTTCTCCCATGTAGATAGCGATGTTTAGAACATATGTACAATATAGGCAAATTGGCGCGCCGTGTCAAGCACGACGCTTATGCCGAGAGAGGGAAACGTGTCCGGCGATAACGTGACAAACAGGGCGACTAGCGGGTATAAATAGTGGTGCAATACCTGTTGATATGTTTCCACAAACAAGGAAGCCGGGGAGCAACCATATGGCGAACAACACCCAACACTACAAACGAGTTATCCTGGCAGGCGTGGGCGGGCCGGAAGCGCTGGAAGTCATCACCGCGCCGCTGCCGGAACCGGAACCGGGCGAAGTGCGCATCAAGGTGCAGGCGACGGGCATCTCTTTCGCGGACGTGGCCTGCCGCCTGGGCAAATATCCCACCGCGCCCACGCGCCCTTTCACGCCGGGCTATGACCTGGCGGGCGTGGTTGACGCGCTGGGTGCAGGCGTCACCGGGCTGAATGTGGGCCAGCCGGTGGCCGCGATCCTGCCCAAGTTTGGGGCCAACGCCGAATACGTCACCGTGCCGGAGGCGCTGGTCGTGCCCATGCCGGAGGGACTTGATCCCGCCGCCGCCGTCAGTATCGTGCTCAACTACCTGACCGCGCACCGGCTGCTGCACAAAACTGCCAGCGTGCAACCGGGCGAGCGCGTGCTGGTCCACAGCGCAGCGGGTGGCGTCGGCACGGCGCTGCTGGAACTGGGCCGGATCGCGGAACTGGCGCTGTACGGCACGGCGTCCCAGGCCAAGCACGACCTGCTGCAACAATACGGGGCCACGCCCATCGACTACCGCAGCGAGGATTTTGTGGCGCGCATCGGCGAACTGACGAACGGCGAAGGCGTCGACGTGGTGATGGATGCTGTGGGCGGGGAGGTGTTCCGGCGCTCATATGGCATCTTGCGGCGCGGCGGACGGTTGATCAGCTATGGATACCTGAGCGCGGCGAGCGGCGGCCCGCTGACCGTGCCCGTGACGCTGCTGCGTGTGTACCTGTACCGGCTGCGGCCCGATGGCAAGCGCACGCTGTTCTATGGCAGCACGCCACCAATGGCCAGGTCCGACAATGCCTGGTACCGGGAGACGCTGGGCGAACTGCTGCGCCTGTTGCACGCGGGCCAGATCACGCCCGTGATCGGCGCACGCTTTCCGCTGGACGAGGTGGCCGATGCGCACGCCCTGTTCGATGAGAAAGCGGTGCGCGGCAAGATCGTGCTGGTGAATGCAGAATAGGGGATATTCACGTCTGAATTGCGTTATCTCCAGGCAACCTTAATGCGATAGCCATTGACAATTAGAACAAATGTGCTACACTATTCATAAGCCCAAAGGCCAGGGCGCTCCCGCCCCAACTTCCCCAAAGCGCACTGGCAAACAAACTGGACGCTCACCCGGAGCGCCCAGTTTTGTTATGTCTCTAATTTTGCAGGTGTGAAAGAAGGAAAACCAGCCCTATTCTACCGGAGCGGACTCAGCCGGTTCTACGTCACCGCGCAGTTCTGGCCCGCGCAGTGGCTTGCCAGCAAACGGCGCAAAGATGCAGATATCGACTGCACCGGCCACCAGCGGAAACAGGCCAATCACGGCAATGATCCCGCCGATCAGCGGCGTATCGGTAGAAAAGACTAGTGAGAGACCGATCACCGCCAGGATGACGCCAACCACAACACGCGTGATGCGCCCATTGCGGCTGGCCATGAAGTTGAAGAACCCGTCCATACGATCATCTCCTCTAAATAACTAACTCTTTCTGTTGGGTGGTAGCCTAAGCATACACCCGTTTTCCCTGTTATGCACCTGCGCCCGGTAGTTGCCCGGTTAGCAGATTCGCATATAGAATGAGGGCAGGGGTGGAGGAGCGAACCGGGTATTTGGAGGAAAGCGTGGCCAAACATATTTTGTACATCGAAGACAACCCCAACGACCAGCGGCTGGTCAAAAAAGTGCTGGCGACACAAGGTTACGAGCTGACGATTGCCGGCGATGGCCAGGAAGGGTTGGACAAAGCGCAGACGGTCAATCCCGACCTAATCTTGATGGACGTGCAAATGCCGGGGCTGGATGGGTTGGAGACGGTGCGGCGGCTGCGCAAGCTCGAAGGCTGCGACCAGGTCCCCGTTGTGGCGCTGACAGCCTACGCCGAAAAGTACAAGCGTGAACTCTACCTGGAGGCAGGTTTTACCGACTACCAGCAGAAACAGGCCGGGATTCGCCCGCTGGTGGAGCTGGTCAAGCGCTTTTTGGATTGAAAGACGGTTGTTGGTGATTAGTGGTGGGTGGTTAGTTGAATAGCAGCGTGTCGTGGTGCGTTTTGCCTGAGAATTACAAATGACGTGCTAGCAAAACCCTGGTAGTGTCGGCGCCATTAACAGCCCTCATTTCCAACCGAAGCGCCCCAATCCGTTTCAGCGTGGATGTTATCCGGGGGCACCTCGGCCAGCAGTTCCGCCAGATGCGCGCGGCGAACAGGCGTAATGATCAAGCGGTCATTTTCCACCGAGACTTTCACCGGGCTGTCGGACGTTAGCCCCATCTGGTCGGCGTATGCCTTTGGGATGCGCACCACCAGGCTGTTGCCCCACTTTTGAACTTTGGTATCCATAGAATTTGCGCCTTTCCGTATCTTCATTGTAGATACATTTTACCGCTTCCTGGCATTCCGGGAAAACCCGATAAGTGGTGCAACTCCCCCGCGTTTTTAGGGCACCATCCTCGCGCGCGCGGCTTTACAATGAAGGTGTCATTGTAGGTAAGCATTATTGCAGAATACTGCGCTAACCACGAGAGGACAAACTGCCCGATGATCGACGAAACCGCCACCCCCCACGAGCGGGATCAACTGCTGCGTGCCCGCGAGCTGATCCTGGCCAAGCAGTTCGACGCAGCCCGCGCCCTGCTGCGCGCGCTGCCGGACAGCGCCACCGCACACAAGTGGCTGGCCAAACTGGACGAGATTTCGGCTTCGGCTCCTGGAAAACCCGCCGCACGCCCCAGCCCCATCCGCCCATTGACGAGCGCGCCCGGCCAAACCACCGCTGGCCGCGCCCCGCTTCCGGGCCGTTCCCGCGCGCAAGCAAATGGCAGTCGCGCCACCAATGGGACTGGGGCCACCCACATTCCCACCCCAACTCGACGCCGCCGCCGCACCACCAACCGCTTGCTACGCCGCGGCAGCAGCCGCCTGTATGTCGGGGCGCTGTTGATGCTGACCGGGGCGCTCATCGTGGTGGGCTTTTTCGCCTTCCCCTGGATGGATGCCGGGAGCAAAACCGTCACCGCTTTTAACATCTGGATCGGCCACGACGGCGACCACGCCATCACGCTCGACATGGAAAACATGCTCATGAACCGCAAGGGGTTTGTCTTTGTGCGCCACGTGGATCGCTTCCTGATCGTGCTGCCGTTGGGCGGGCTGGCGCTGGCCGTGATGGGCTGGGCGTATGCATCCGAGGCGACACCGGCCCCACTCGCGCTGACCGTGATCCTGCTGGTGGCCCTGCTGCTGACGTTTTTCCCCGGCCAGTGGGAGAAAATGAGCGACGACGAATTCCAGAAAGACCGGGAAACACGCCAGTATCTCTATTCGACCTACCAGTACGGCACCTGGGAGGGCGACTATATGCGGAGTTACATGCGCAAGATGCTGCGCGGCTATGGCGGCGATTACCAGACCACACCCCACACGGCGCTGGGGGCGCTGGCGCTGACGTTTTGCGCGTTCGGGTGTGTGCTGGAACTGCGCGGGTCGCGGCAACGGCGTGAGGCCCTGGCCGCCGAGACGTGATGTCCCGGCGCGGGCGCAGATCAATTGCCCCGGCGCGCGCACCGTACTACGGTGGAGGTACGCATACGCCGGAGATGAAACAGAATCAGGCTCGTGATCTCTTTTTACGCCGTCTACAAAAGTTCTGAACATCTCGCGCCTACTCTTTAGACATAATCCGACACCAACCGACAAGGAGTCAGGCATGAACAAGGCAATTGCACTCGTTATCGTTTGCGTTGTGGTGGGCGGGCTGGCGCTGACCGGCTTCACGACCACCACTTCCACCGTCGAAGCCAGCGGTCCCGACACCGGCCAGGATCAATGCTACGACTTGCAGGGCAATCAGATTCCGTGCCCCGAACCCGGCGAAGCGCTCTTCGGGCAGGACGCTAACTACGTTTCCGCCGCCCCCGCCTACCGGGACAACGGCGATGGCACCATCTCCGACTTGAACACCGGCCTGATGTGGACCCAGGCCTACAGCGGCAAAATGACCTGGACCGAAGCGATGGCCGGCGCGGACAGCTTCGAACTGGCCGGATACGACGACTGGCGAATGCCGACCATCAAGGAACTGTATTCGCTGATCGACTTCAATGGTCTGACCGGTATGGAGGCCGCCAGTTCGATCCCCTACATCGACACGGACTACTTCGAGTTCGTCTTTGGCGACACCAGCGCCGGTGAGCGTTTGATCGACGCCCAGTACTGGTCCAGTACCGAATACGTCAGCACGACCATGAACGGCAACCACACCGTCTTCGGCGTGAACTTCGCCGACGGGCGCATCAAGGGCTACGGCACGTCCAACCCGCGCGGGGAGGAAATGACCCAGTTCGTGCGCTACGTGCGCGGCCCGGTGGGCTATGGCGCGAATGACTTTGTGGACAACGGCGATGGCACCATCACCGACAACAGCACCGGCCTGATGTGGATGCAGGCGGACAGCGGCACGGCGCTAGACTGGGCGGGCGCGCTCGACTACTGCGAAAACCTCTCGTTCGCGGGCTACGACGACTGGCGGCTGCCGGATGCGAAGGAACTGCAATACATTGTGGACTATACCCGCTCCCCGGACACCACCGGTTCCGCCGCGATTGACCCCCTATTCAGCGCCACGCCCATCACGGACGAGGGCGGCGCGACCAACTACGCCTTTTACTGGACCGGCACCACGCATCTTGATGGCCGGTTCCCTGGTGACCGCGCGGTGTATGTGGCCTTTGGCGAGGCGCTGGGTCACATGTCGGCCCCGAATTCGAGCGACCTCACGCTGATGGACGTGCACGGCGCGGGCGCTCAGCGCAGCGACATGAAGTCCGGCGATCCCGACTCGGTTCCGGTAGGCTTTGGCCCGCAGGGTGACGTGCAGCGCATTCTGAACTTTGCACGCTGCGTGCGCGGCGGCGAGGTGACGATCTTCACCGGCGGCGAGATTGACGCAAACTGGAATACGACCCGCGTGCAGGAGGGCGGCCCGCCCGCTGACGGTGCCGGTTTCGGCCAGGCGCAACAAGGCCAGATGCCATCCGATGGTCAGGTCCCGCAAGGCGGCCCCGGCCAGGGCGGACAACCGCCACAAGGTGGTGGTCCCCCGCAGGGTGGCCCCGGCAACGGTAATCCCCCACCCCGGCAATAGCGAGCATATTTCCAGTGCAGCAGCGGTACCGGTTCGACACCGGTGCCGCTGTTGTGGTGAAAGGGGTTCGGCTCCGTTGCGCACCGCTGCCGTCCATATACCCGCGCGGCGCGGCACGGCACGCAGGACTGCGCAAACACGCTGTTTCGTTTGCGACAGTCCGCAGTGGAGTAGAGCGCTGCGCGAAAACCCGTCCCCAGTTTCCGAATGCCCCCAATACCCCCACGTTTGTCCGGAATGGGCAGCGCGCCTATACTTCTAACGGCGATCTATCCCGGTATGGGGCAAACAACGGCTTTTTCAGGCACAAGGAGCGCATAAAAAGATGCACAACAGACTGTTCATCATCGGTTTGGGGCTGGTGCTGCTGCTGGCGAGCGGTGTGGCGCTGGCGCAGAACAGCGACCCGGCAGCGGACTCTACCATAGCAGCCGCGCGGTATGAGGAAAGCGTGGTGGTCTACACCCTGCCCGACGGTACGCTGTGGCGTGTCGCGGCAGAAGAAGGTGCGGAACCGGAGAACATCTCTGCGGCGCTGGACGAGATCGCGCCGGGGGAAGACGACATGATCAACGTCTCGGCGGACGGTGAATGGCTGCTGCTGCTCACCACCCGCTTCGACGCGGACTGCGCGGGCTGGTCGTGCCTGGTCCTGGCGTCGGCGGACCTGTCCAGCATCGAGACGGTGGTCGCGGCGGGCGAAGTGGTGCATGTCGATGGCTACAGCGCGGTGGCAGCAGGCGGCGACCTGATCGTGTATACCGCGCCGGACGGCCCGCACGACTCGGACCTGTGGGCCATCACGCGCGAGGGCGACGGCTGGAGCGCGCCGCAGGTGATCACCACCGATTCGCCGTACCCCTTTAACGGCCAGCCCGCGCTGTCGCTGGACGGGTCGCGCGTGGTGTTCGACTGCGGCCCGGTGCCCTATGGCCAGGAAGGGAACGAAATTTGCGAAGTGAACACCGATGGGAGCGGCCTGCGGGTTGCCATCGCCATGGACGATATCCCGGAAGGCATGGCGGCCCCCGGCGAGGCGCTGCACCATCCCGCCTATGCGCCGGACGGCAGCATCGTGTTTGAATCCGACTGGGGCGGCGGCGAGCACATCTGGCGGCTGCCTGCCGATGGTTCGGGACCGGTTTCCGTCAGCGAGGACTACAACGACAATTCGCCGTGTGTGCTGCCGGATGGCCGTATCGCGTCGCTGTGGCTGGGGCGCGAGGGCGGCGAAGGTGTGCACGAACTCAAGCTGATGCACCCCGACGGCTCCAACCCGGTAGTGCTGGTGGCGGACACCGATGTCTACGATATCGGCATTGGCTGCGGCGGTCCCATTCCGGAAGCTGAAGACAGCGGAGACGACGCCGAACCGCTCTCGGAATACGATCCCCAGGGCGGCGTGGTCGTTTTTCACACGCGGGGCGAAGGTGATGTCATAACCCTGTGGCGCATTGCGACCTATACCGGGGCCGAACCGGAGAATCTCTCCGCCGCGCTGGACACGCTCAGCCCTGGCGCAGACTACCGCATCAACACCTCGCCCGATGGCCGCTGGCTGCTCATCGAAACGGAGCGCTTTGATCCCGCCTGCGCAGGCTGGGCATGTTTGGTGCTGGTACACGGCGATCTCTCGGCAGCGGAAGTAGTGCGCATTGGCGACGAACCGCTGCACGCCGGCGGGTGGTTTGCGGTGGCGTCGGGCGGGAACCTGATCGTGTATGCGGATGGAAGCGGCCCGCACACGCTCGACCTGTGGGCCATCACGCGCCAGGACGACGGCTGGAGCGAGCCGCTGCTGCTGACCGCCGATTCGCCGTATGAATACAATACCGTGCCCGCGCTGGCACCGGACAGCTCACGCCTGCTGTTCGACTGCGGTCCCGAAGCCTACAGCCAGGACGGGAACGAAATCTGCGAGGTGGGCATCAACGGCAGCGGCTTGCGCGTGGTGGTCGGGATAAGCGACGGCCCGCCAGGGACTCCTCCGGCGACCCTGCTGCATCACGCCAGCTATGCCCCGGATGGCAGCATCGTGTTCGAGGCGGATTGGGGCGGCAGCGGGCGTATCTGGCGCACGCCCGCGAACGAAGTCTTCACCAACGCGGTCAATCTCGACCTGGTGAGCGACTGGATGCCGTGTGTGCTGCCGGATGGCCGCATCGTTTCGCTGTGGGATGGGCGCGACGGCAACAATCAGGGACTGAGCGAACTCAAGATCATGACCGCCGACGGCAGCGATTACGAGATGCTGCTGGAAGACGTCGATATCTTCAGCATCGGCCTGAGCTGCGGCGGGGGAATCAGCATGAGTGATAGCGGCAACGCCGACGTGGTTTACGTCCGCGCGACGGAGGAGTCCGACGGGACGTGGACGTTCGTAGTGACGGTTGAACATCCCGACACCGGCTGGGAAGACTACGCCGACGGCTGGGACGTGGTGCTGCCCGATGGCACGGTGCTGCTGGTCGAGGCGGAGAGTCCCTTCACGCGGCTGCTGCTGCACCCGCACGTCAACGAGCAGCCCTTCACCCGCGCGCAAAGCGGCCTGGTGATCCCCGACGGCGTGACAGACGTGATCGTGCGCGCCCATGACCTGGTTGATGGCTGGGGCGGGCGCGAAGTGGTGGTGGACCTGACCGTTCCCTCCGGCCCGGACTTCGAAGTCATCCGCGCGGAGTAGCGGTAGGGGCGACCGGGCATCAACGTTAGAAATACTTGGACGTTGTTCTTGTCTTCAGCAGATTTACCCCTCCCCGATAATCCCGCGAACCAAAGGTTCGACCCCCGTAAACGGAGAGGGGACTTCATCACGTGGTATTCCCCCTCTCCGCGCGCGGGGAGGGGGACAGGCGGAGGGGTAAACAGAGTGTGCATCGATCCGTCCCAGGGCGCACCGGTCGCCTACTGCTGCGCGCGCAGATACTCCAGCACCGCCGCCGTCCCCTGCGCGCGGGCGGCCAGCAGGCTGCTGGACAGGGCGAAAACCACAACGGCGACCAGGATCACGCGCCACGTGCGCGAAACGAATCTAGACATAACTAACCCCTCCCTAACCATGCGATGTCGTCCACGCGCCCATTTTACACCCGGCAGCGGGCCGCGCGCTACGGGGCGACCAGCCGCCGGTATACGCCC
>JAADYV010000319.1 GCA_010092855.1 Chloroflexota bacterium
GTTTCCGGCGCTGTCCCGCTCACGGTGCCAGCACACCAGGACTCATAACCAGAGCGGCAGTATTCCACCTGCCCCCCCACCATTGTCATCAACACCTCGATATCCTTGATGTCGGACAGCTCAACCGTCCGGGGGTTGTCGCTGAGAATGATCAGATCGGCCAGCTTGCCGGGTACCAGGCTGCCCACTTCCTGCTCGCGGAAGAGGGCATATGCCGCGTTGATGGTCATCATCGGCAGCGCCTCGTCCACCGTGATCGCATGGCTTTGCAGCCAGGCGGGAGCCTCGCAAATAGTACCGTCGGCCTCGTTGATGTCGTTGAACGTGACCAGACTGTACAACTGGATCAGCGGGTTCATCGAGCCGACCCAGGGCTGGTCGCTGTGCCAGGCAAACGGCACGCCGGGATTGGCATCCAGCAGCGCGCGCCAGGGCCACTCATAGTCCTGATATTCGGGCGCGGCCCAACCACCAAAATCCGCAATGGAACACACCGGGTACTGCCCAAACAGCACCGGGACGATGCCGATCTCCCCGTAGCGTGACAGCAGTTCCGGGCGCACGGAGGCATTGTGCTCGATGCGGTGCCGCATGACGTTGGGACCGCCGTCCAGCGCCAGCGCGATAGCCTCCTGGGCCGTCTCGACCGCGCGATCACCCAGGGCATGAATCGCGACCTGGTAGCCGTCGCTTTCCGCCGCGCGGACAACCTCGGCCAGCGAGTCAACCTCGACATACAGGTCACCATAGCCTGCGCCGGGAGGCGATTCGTAACTACGCGCCACTGCGCCACACGTGCCGCCGTCGGCAAAAATCTTGATACCGCTGATCCACAACATTGCGCCCGGCTCGCGGCTGGGCGGGTAGGCGCGATACCAGTCGCCGACCGGCTCGCCGCAGTTGGTGGTGTGGATCAGGTACAGGCTGGTGCGCACGCGCAGCTCTCCAGCGGCGTCCAGCGCCTGCATCTCGGCCAGAAATTCAGGTGTGGTGTACATGTTGCCCAGCGTCGTGATGCCGTTTTCCAGCGCCAGTTCTTGCGCACCAAGCAGATCAAGACCCCAGACGTTATGATCGTTAAACACATGGGTGTGTGCGTCGACAAAACCGGGCATGAGCGTGCGGCCTTGCAGATCGATAACGACCGTCTGCGGCCCGGCCAGCGCAGTGATGTCGCTGGTTGAGCCAAGCTGCACGATCCGGTCGCCCTGCACCGCCAGCGCCTCGACGTTGGGACCTTCCATCGTCAGCACCGTGCCGTTGAAAAAGATGATGTCCGGCGGCGTATCATTTTGAGCCGTTGCCAGTCCGGGTCCGTTAAAAATAGCGGGCATGTAAAAAACAAGTATGAGCATGAATGCCAACAAACGCCGCATCAGTTTTTCTCCTTAAGAATTACACTGCATCAAGGGATATTATAAGGAATTCTGTGTACCGTTTGGCACTCGCCTCCTGCCCCACGCCCAAACGCCGCCTGCCCACCGCAACGACACCGGCCCTACAACGACGCTAGAATGGCGCTAAAATAACGGATACAATCACAATCAGTTAAACTACAAGCACAAGATGAAGCCAACATCCCATTCTTGGAGGATTGCTGCATGTTTAAGCGTTTAATTTGGATCGGCGCGCTGGTGGCGCTGGCGCTGAGCCTGGTTCCCGCCCCCACCATCACCTCTGCCCAGGACAGCCAGCGGTACGAAAACCCCGCCCTCGGCATCGCGTTTGATATGCCCCCCGGCTGGCGGGTCGTGGTCGAGAGCAACCGGCTGATCGCCGCCGCCCCCAGTGATCTGGCCGCTATCGAAGCCGGGGAATCACCGCAAGGGCTGGTGGTGCGCATCGTGATCGGCTCGTTTAACGAGCTGGGCATCGTTGACGCGACCGAGCTGCCCCAACTGCTGGAACGATTGGTGCCCAGCGAAGCGACCTCCCCTCCGCCCGAACAGGCGCAGTGGGGCAACGGCAGCGGCTACCAGATGCTGGTCATGCTGCCCGACGAAGCGCTGACGACGCGCGTCGGCCTGCTGGCGGTGGCGGGGGGACGGGTGGCCGTCGTGCGCGGCATTTCTGCCTCCGCAACATGGAATAACGGCTCCAGCGACCAGTTCAATGCGCTGGTCCAATCGCTGCTGTTTTCGCTGCCCCAGCGCGACACGAGCTATATCGAGGAAGTCCCCTACGACGATGGCGGCGTGTTGTGGCACTACCAGCAGCCCCAGCCGGATAACGACCGCGTACTGGCGGCGGGCGGCATCACCTACGACATGTTCGACGTGATGTACATGGTCAGTGGGACAGGCGGCATAATCGCGCTGGAAATGCCGACCGGGGATCGCATCAGCTATATGGGTCCCTGGTATGGCGGCAACTTTGTCGATGTCGCCATCGGGCCAGACACCAAGCTCTACCTGGCCAACATCGCCGACGATACCCAGAACGCCGTGATGGTCGTGGACCGCGCCGGGAACTGGACGCGCGGGTGGGGCACGCGCGGCGATGCCGATGGCCAGTTCGCGCCCGGTATGCCGCGCACCATCGCCGTCGACAGCGCGGGTGATGTCTGGACCGTCTCCGAAGGGCACAACAGCGGCATCCGCAACCGGCTGTATCGCTTCGACGGGTTCGGCAACCTCCAGCAGACCATCGACCTGGCCGGCATCAACCCGAACCTCTCCGGCGTGCGGATTGACAACAACATCGGCACCGGGGGGCTGTACCTGGTCGGCGCAACGGGCTTCATCAACGTGATCGATGCCAATGGCGAACCGCTAGTGATCAACCTGGCGCAAGAAATCCTGGCAGGCACCACGCCCATCGACATCGCCATCGCGCCGGACAACAACATCATCCTGGCGCTGGCAGCACCGGGGCTGGATGGTTACGGCTTCCTGGAGCTGAGCGTGGCGGGTGATTTGCTAGACGTGTTCGGCTTTGTCTACGATACGAACCGGGGCGGCGCATTCTTCCCCGGTGAATATCAGCAGCCCGGCGGCCTGATCATCGGGCCGGACGGCGTCGGCTACTTCACCGAAACCCAGCCCCAAACCGGCTACACCCAGATTCAGGCCTTCACGTTCTCCGGGGATGGGCGGCTGCCGCTGGGCGTGGAAACGACCGCAGCAGCCGAAGAGGGCGAAGTCACCGCATCGGACCCGGCTTTTGGCGGCGGCACGATCACCTACGGCCAGACGATGACCGGCGCGCTCAACAACCGCTACCCGGTTCACGTCTGGAACTTCGAAGGGCGCGCGGGCGACCATATCATCATCACCATGCAGGACATCACCGGCGCGGGCCTGCTCGATCCGCAGTTGCGGCTGATGACGCTCGACGGGCGCGAGCTGGCCATGAACGACGATGTCGGCGCGGTGCGTGCCGAGGGTCTGGCTGAGCGCGACGCCGTGATCGATTTCTTCCTGCCGGAAGACGGCGTCTACAACATCGAGGCCACGCGCTTCGGTGGGCGCGGCGATTATTCGCTGACGCTGGAGTGGGTGCAGTAGGCGGGCGTCCTGTAGATCGTGCACTACGTGATTTATCCCTGCGCAACCTGCCGGTTAGGTTCCCCCTTTCCTCGCAAACGGAGAAAGAGGGAGTAAGCCTCGCACACAGAGACGCTTACTCCCCTTTCCGTTCGCGGGGAGGGAAACCAACCGGAGGTCGCACGACTGGAAGTCCTTGGAAGACGACAGGTTTGGGATTTTTCCTGAATTGGTAGACAGAAGAAATGTCCACTATACTCGGCCAAATCCAGTCTGTCGTGCGGCACAACCTCCGCACGAGCCGGTTTGACGAGCAGGCTGCGTCACAGGTTTAGGGTATTGAAACCCACACAACTATCGCCCGTACAACGATACCGCAACCGGCTATTATTCTGAGGAGCCTTCTGATGCGTTTCCGTACCGCCCTGCTCGTGACCTTGATGCTGTTGACACCGCTGCCCGACTTAACCGCCACCGCCCAGGACGGACCACAAGCGTTTCCGCCGGCGGTTGTTGCGGAGATACAAGCCGAAATGGACAATCTGACTGCGCGCGGACTCCCGCCCGGCATGGTCGTGTGGATCGACGCGCCGGACTACCAGTTCGCAGGGGCCAGTGGTTTTGCAGACCTCATGAACGAAGTCCCCATGTCACCGGACGGCGCGTTTCGCATTGGCAGCATCACCAAGATGTTCACCGCGACGGTGATTGTCCAACTTGCGGAGGAAGGCGTGCTGACCTTGGACGATCCGCTGGCGCTGTGGCTGCCGGAGGTCGCCGATCAACTGCCCTATGGCGACCAGATCACACTGCGCCACCTGTTAACACACACGTCCGGTGTGTTTAACATCGTCGAGAGCGACCTCTACTTCGGTGATCTCCTCGCTGAGGCGGAAATCGATGAGGATACAGGCATCGCGACGCTGGCCTGCGTCGAACGGGACCCCTACGACACGCTCGCCCGCTATGTTTATGGCGAAGATGCCAACTTTGAGCCGGGAACAGGGTGGTACTATAGCAACACCAACTACACGCTGCTGGGCATGGTGATCGAAGCGGCGGCGGAAGTGCCGCTCGCGGAGGCATATCGCACGCACATCTATGCACCGCTGGGCATGGTGTCAACCTTCCTGGACTGCTACGAAGACCCGGTGGTTGATGTGGTGCATGGTTATACGGGTTTTGGCGACAGCATGACCGATGTCACGGAACTCCATGAATCGGTCGGATGGGCGGCGGGCGGTCTGGTCTCGACCGCGCCGGACCTGATCACCTTCGCGCGCGGGTTATTCAGTGAGGCGCTGTTTGACGAACCGGAGTCGCTGGTCGCGATGACGACGCCCGCCCCCGGCAGTTCCTACGGTCTGGGCATCATGGTCAAGGCGGAATATATGGGGCACGCGGGCGGGATCGCCGGTTTTCGAACGCTGCTACATTATGTGCCCGCGTTCGATACGGTCGTGGTGATGCTCTACAACACCGATTCTACCAATCCGGAACAGGGCCGGGCGAATGTGCTGAATCCGGCGCTCCCGTGGCTACGCGCGGAGGACTAACGCTGGCCAATTACCTGCTGGATATACAATACACAGAAAACCAAAACCACACCGCCGGAAGGGGTGCGACCTCCGGCGGTGTGCAGTAGGGGGAGAAAAACTTGGTCAGGAGCCGTCTCTACCCATTTAGTCGGGTGGCTTAGTCGTTTTGGTTCTCGCGCGATTCGGCGGTTTCCACGCGCCAGGAGAGCGTCAGACTGTCTTCGGTAACATACGCTTCTTCCAGCGTACTGTTGGGACGGCGGCGGGCATTGCGTTCCAGATTGTTGGCCATGCGCTCGTTCCACACATCAACGTAGGCCGGGCTGAAGGGTTCACCGGCCAGCGTCACATCGGCCATCTCAGCGCCCAGGTGCCCATCGACCACGCTCACGTACAGCTTGAAGGTCAGCGGCTCCACGACGTTGGTGTCGGGTTCGAGGCGGTCGGCGGTCACATCAATATAGCCGTCCTTGAAATCCACCTGCACGTTGCTGATCAGCGGGTCGTCCAGCGAGTCATCGATCGCTTCCTGCGTTTCCTCCTGGCCGATCTCACCGGTGACCTGCCACGAGCCGTCTTCGTTCTTTTCGAAGGTCCAGGTGCACGCGCTGAGCGTGGCCCCGGTGACCACTACCATCAGGAACAATACGAGTTTACGAGTGAACATTGCCTTTACCTCCTGCGGCTGCTTGTTGGTTGCTTAACGGTTGGTGAAACTCTGCGTCTGCCTGTCTACATCGTTGCTCTACGTTGCTGTCTACAGCCTACCGGAAGCGGAAGCGGAAATGTAGTCCAGCGCGTCATTACCCCGGTTGACACGTTCAATTTCTCGATGTGACGCGCGTCACATGACGGCATGACGCCGCACAATGTCCCCCGCACAGGGGCTGTACTACAATAAGGACATGAACAAACTCACTCCCCCCTCACCCGGCACCGAACAAGCCGGAACCGCAGCCGTTCCATCGACCGTCGTCAATCGACGCACCGCGATCCGCCTGGGTCCGCGCCCGATTGAACCGGGCCTGATCCAGGTTTACCGCCTGTTCACGAGCGCGCGGCTGCTGCTGCTGGTGCTCGCCATCTGCTCGATTACGGCAGAAAACCCGGCCCGGATTCAACGTCCGGGGTTAGGGCTGCTGGAAACGTCGCTGACGCTGGGGTACCTGTCCTGGCCCTGGCTCCAGCGCAAGATGGGACGCTATTATCTGCCGTTGGCGCTGCTGGTCACGTCCACCGCGCCGATAGTCGAGCACACCATCCTGTCCCTCGCGCGCCTGAACGCCGGGGCCACTGCCCAAAATGTGTCGGTCGATTTATGGCGCGTGATCGCGGCGTTGTTTTTGCCGCTGATCCTGATCGCGTGGCAGTACGGCTTCCGCAGCGTGATCGTGTTTTGCGCTGGCACCTCGATCCTGGAAATCCTGTTAGCGATTCCGGTCGTGGCGCTGGAGGGGCCGCCGATGGTCACGTATATCGGGGTCAGCTTCGAGCGCAATTTCCTGTACCTGATGGTGGGCTACCTGGTGGCGCGCTTGATGTCGGCGCAGCGCGTGCAGCGTGATGCCCTGGCGCGGGCCAACGCCCAGCTCAAGCAGTACGCGGCCACCATCGAGCAGCTTTCGATCAGCCGCGAACGCAACCGCATGGCGCGCGAACTGCACGATACGCTGGCGCACACGCTCAGCGCGGTGTCGGTGCAGTTGGAGGCCACGTCTTCGCTGTGGGACCATGACCTGGACGCCGCGCGCAAAACGCTCGACAAGGCGCAAACCCTGACGCGCAATGGCCTGGGCGAGGTCCGCCGATCATTGGATGCGCTGCGGGCCAAGCCGCTGGAGGACATGGGGCTGGGGCGCGCGGTGTTGCAGTTGGCCGAAACCACCGCCGATCGCGCCGGACTCACGCTGAACTCGTACATCGACCCCAACCTGCGCACGTCGGCGGAAATCGAGCAGAGCGTGTATCGCATCGCGGAAGAATCGATGACCAACATCGTGCGCCACGCCAACGCCCAGCACCTGACCGTCGCGCTGTACCGGCACAACGGGACGCTGGCGCTGGTGATCGAGGATGACGGCCTGGGCTTCGACCCGGCGGCCAGCTTCCACGGCCACTACGGGCTGGTGGGGATGCACGAACGGGCCGTGATCTGCGGCGGCCAGCTTTACGTCCAGAGCCAGCCCCAGGCCGGGACGACGATCACGCTCACCGTCGCAGGGTAAGCCGCGGCGCGCACAACAAACAGGAAGGACCAAACATGATCCGGGTAATGATTGTGGACGACCAGTTGGTGGTGTGCGAGGGGATTCAGTCGATCCTGAGCACGGTGCCCAACATCGAGGTAGTGGGCATGGCGCACGATGGGCAGGCCGCGCTGCACATGATTCCGGGCACGGACCCCGACCTGGTGCTGATGGACCTCAAGATGCCGGGCATGAACGGCATCCACGCCACGCGCGCCATCCGCGAGCAGTTCCCGGAGGTGCGCGTGCTGGTGCTGACCACGTATGACCACGACGAGTGGGTGATGGATGCGCTGCGCGCGGGGGCAGACGGCTACCTGCTCAAGGATTCGCGCCGCGACGCCATCATCGAGGCGATTGAGGGTACGCTGGCCGGGCGCACCCACATTGATCCCGGCGTGGCGGACAAACTGGTGGCGATGGTGCGCGGCACACCGGCCACAGATTCGTCCATCGCCGACGACCTCAACGAGCGCGAGCGCGAAATCCTGCAACTGCTGGCGCACGGCGTTTCCAACGCCGAGATCGCGGAGCGGCTGCACCTGGCCGAAGGCACGGTCCGCAACTACGTCAGCAACATTCTGGCCAAACTCGGCGTCGCGGATCGCACGCAGGCAACGGCGCTCGCCTGGCGCTATGGGTTGGTGGAATAGAGTAGTTGGTTATTGGTTCGTGGTTGGTAGTCGTGCATCAGGATAGTTTCCCGAAAACTCACGCCCGTTGCAGTGAATCACCAACAACCAGATACCCAAAACCCAGACGCCCGCACCGGAATGATACGAGCGCCTGCACATAAGGAGCTTGTGGAATTGGTCGTCGTGGTCAGTCGAGTTCAAAAATGAACCGGGTAAACTCGCCGCCCTTGTCTTTGCGCGGCGTGGATTCGTCATAGGAGACAACATAGTTGCCGGACGTGGAGTCAAACAGGCGGGCATAAGCGTATAGCACACCATATTCGATGTCGTCCGGATAGGGCGTGTGGCTGGTGCAGACGATGGTGCGGTCGTCAACCATTTCGACATCCCACCCGTGTCCGGCGTTGCGATGGCTCATTTGAAAGGTCATTTCCAGGTTCATCAACGCTTTGGCCAGCGTATCGGTTTCCGGCGGCAGTTGGGCATTATCCATCGCGTGCATACCAACAGACACCAGGTTTTGCAGCACATTCACATCACCACCGGCAACTTCGGCCAACACGTCGAGATAATGCTGCATTTTATACCAGCCCTGCGGATCAATCTCGCTCAGCCCATGTTTTTCCAGCAGAGGGCGAGCTTCTTCCCCTAACCCAGCGAGAATACCCAGCATTGGGCCACCCATCACTTCTGCTTCTGGGGTGGGTGCTACGAAGACTTCAGCCATGATATCTCTCCCATTGTGTCGTTATTAATCCCAAAATTTCACAAAATGAAAATTGCGCTTCAACGCAGAATTATTTTATAAGATACAGCACCACCCGTCAATCAATTTTTCACGTATAGTTAATTATCTCATCGCTATTGTGAGCTTTGTCTTGCTTACAGATCGCCTACTGCTCACCAGAGGGGTCCCAGTTGCGCGCAAGCGAATCCAGAGTATGATCACCAACAGGTGGTTTATAGTCCCCCATCCGTTTGCCGATAACCAGTGACGAGGTGCGCCGATGTCCCCCACAACTTACGAGTTTCATGAACTGGCCAGCGGGGTCCACGTCGCGATTGCGCCCCTGTACAGCTTCGCCGGGTCCAACGCCGGGATCGTCGACCTGGGCGGACGGGTGCTGGTGTTCGATACGGGCATCGTCCCGCTGGCCGGGCAACACCTGGCGCAGGCTGCCGAAGACTTTTTCGGGCGCGCGCCGGACCTGGTCATCAACAGCCACTGGCACGCCGATCACGTCCAGGGCAACCAGGTCTTTCCCGCCGCTACGCCGGTTATCAGCACTCACATCACCCGCGCGCTGATCGCCGCAAACGTGCCCGACAATATCGCCGACCTCCGGCGCGATATGCCGCAGGCCGCCCGGGATATCGAAACCCGCCTGGCCAACGTCACCGACGCCGCAGAACGCGCGGAACTGGGCGAGGAGCTGGCGTGGTTCCAGACCGCGGCGGAACAGGCTGCTGCGCTCGAGCTGCGCCTGCCGGACCAAACCTTCGAGCAGCGGGTGTGCTTATATGGCGCGGTGCGGCGCGCCGAACTGGTCACCTTCGGCGGCGGACACACGGCCAGCGATGCTGTGCTGTGGCTGCCAGACGACAACATCGTGTTTGTGGCCGACCTGCTGTTTCATGGCTTCCATCCCTTCCTGGGCGACGGCGATCCCGACCAGTGGCTGCGCATTTACACCGACCTTGAAGCGCTCGACCCGCTGCCGGAAGTGGTCGTGCCCGGACACGGCAAACTGGCCACCCCCGCTGCTTTCGCCGACCTGCGGCGCTACGTGCCCACGCTGCGCGAGCTGGTCGCGGACCTGAAGCTGCGCGGCGGGACGGCTGATGATGCGGTCAAGCTGCCGGTCCCGGCGGCCTTCAGCGACTGGGAAGGCCCCAACACCTTCGCTCGAAACATGACCTTTTTGTTTGAACAAGCCGAAGCGTAACCCATCTGCCCCCGACAACGTGGCCCTCCACCGCACAGGTTGGCCGTGCAGCGCCGCCAGATTGTGTTATACTGGCAGTAAGCGCTGCATACACCTCAATCGACAAACACCACTGCCGACCGTTAGCGAGGCTACTTGCCCCGTGTAAGGGAGTTAGAAAATGCCTTCTCCCGTTTTTATTTGCGGCTACCCCAAATCTGGGACCACCCTGGTGCTAGCGCTGATGGACAGCCACCCGGAATTGCTCGTATTTCCAGAAGAAAGTAAGTTTCTGACGCAGGCACTGGACAACCCGGACCGGATGAACACTGACTACCTGCTGACCAAGACCGGTCCCAAGAACCTGGGGCGCGGGGTTCTGGACGGAATGCCGGGCCACCGTGACTATTCACACATCGACTTCGAGACCTATCAGGCCGCCGCGCACCGCCTGGCCACAGAGCGGGCTGGGGACGGACCGCGCAGCATCCTGGAAAGCGTTATCCTGGCCTTTGGCGAGGTCACCGGCCACACTGACTATCGCTATTGGGTCGAAAAAACACCGCATAACGAGCAGCACCTGGACGCCGCGGTCCGCATGTGGCCGGATGTGACGGCGGTGTACATCCTCCGCGATCCGCGTGATAACTTCGGCTCCTACCGCCTCAAACGCAGCCGCGAAGATCGCGCCTTCTCCGTCGATGAATTCGTATGGCGCTGGAGCGAAAGCCTGGTGGCGTGGCTCAGTTTTGCCAGCAGCCATCCCGCCCGCGCGCTGCTGATCCGCTATGATGATCTGGTCGGCGATCCCCCGGCGACCATGCAGCGCCTGGCCGCGTTTCTGGACATTGCCTGGGGTGACGTACTGCTCCAGCCCACGCGCGCCGGGCAGCATTGGGGCGGCAACTCGATGTATGGGACGCAGTTCGCGGGCATCTCCACCAGTTCGCTGGGCAAGTACCGTGAGCAGCTTCGCCCGGCAGAAATCGAGCGCCTGGAAAGCTGGCTAGCGCCGGTGATGACGCACTTTGGCTGGCACGCGGATACCGGCACATCCTCGCCACTGCGCCTGGGACGTGCCTTCGCCAGCAGCACCGGCCTCGGCGTCAAGGAACGGCTGGTGGCAGCCCGGCAGGTGCTTCGTCTGCGAGCGCTGGTGGGGTCGCTGCCCGCGCAGTCCAATTGAGCGGTCTTCCCTTCCCCCAGACACGTCAAAAACTGCTGCAATAACCCGCAGGTGGACCTGACGATGATCACTTGCGACAGGTGTTGTTTTGCGCAAGAATGACCATGCGCCACGCTCTGGCGGCGGCCACGTGTATTGACCGGCCTGCGCAGGGCAAAGTTTGTCGGGCGCGGGTTTTTCATGAAAGGACAATCCATGCCATCCATTATCGAGATTAAAGCGCTAAAGAAACAATACAACCCGCCAGACGGTGTTGTGGCCGTCAAGGGCATCGACCTGGACATTAAACAAGGCGAAATCTTCAGCCTGTTGGGCCCCAACGGGGCGGGTAAAACGACCACCATCAGCATGATCAGCGGGCTGTTGACGCCCACCGAGGGTGATGTACTGGTCGGTGGCCATTCGATTTCCGATGCCCCGCTGGAAGCCAAGCAGTTGATCGGCGTGGTCCCGCAGGAAATCGCGCTGTACCCGACCCTGACCGCGCGCCAGAACCTCAACTTTTTCGGCAAGATGTACGGGCTGACAGGTACCGCGCTCAAAGAGCGCATCTCCGCTGTACTGGACTATATTGGCCTGACCGACCGCGCCGACGACCGCATTGACGAATACAGCGGTGGCATGAAGCGTCGGGTCAACATCGGCGTGGGGCTGCTGCACCGCCCACAGGTGCTGTTTCTGGATGAACCCACCGTCGGCATTGATCCCCAGTCGCGCCGCAGCATCCTGGACACCGTCATCCGGCTCAACAAAGAGGGCATGACGGTGCTGTATACCACGCACTACATGGAAGAGGCCCAGGAACTCTCGCACCGCGTCGGCATCATCGATCACGGCGAGATCATCGCGCTGGGCACGCAGGATGAACTGACCCAGATGGTGGGCGAAGAAGACAGCGTGATCCTGATGGTGCCCGAAGTGACCGACGCCGTCACCGAGCAGTTGTGCCAGGTGGTGGGCGTGAGCGCCTGCAAGCACGTCGACGGCGAAGTGCGCCTGCTGGCGGAAGATGGCCGCACGGCGCTGCCGGACCTGATCACGGTCATCAACCAGGCCGGGCTGAGCCTGCAAAGTGTCGAAGTGCAAGAGCCGTCGCTCGAAGCGGTGTTTCTGCACCTGACCGGGCGCGCGCTGCGGGATTAGGAGGACGTGATGCCGCAAAATGCCTCGAGCTGGTGGCCCAAGCTTACGGCCATCACCTGGAAGGACCTCTACCAGACGTTCCAGGACCGCAACGCGCTGCTGTACATGTTCGCCATGCCAGTTGCGCTGAGCCTGATCATCGGGCTGGCGTTTGGTACCGGTGGCGACATCAGCATCGACGAAATCCCGTTGGCCATCGTCAACGGGGACGAGGGCCACGCCCAGGACACAGACGATGTAGCCAGCAACGATGGCGGCGACATGATGCGCCTGGGCGATATTTACGAGACGGCGTTTGTGCCCTCTGGCGATGCCGA
>JAADYV010000320.1 GCA_010092855.1 Chloroflexota bacterium
CTCTCAACTCACCGATGGACGAAAAGTTGAGACTTCTTGCGGAGCGACCCACGTGCGTATGTGGGCCACGAACTTGAGTGTCGCCGGTTTGTGGAAGCGGCGCTCTGGATCGACCGGAGTGGCCCGCAGTGACGCTTTCTGCCTGAGTCGGTGAACTGAATGGTTTCCATCCTGCAAAAAAACCGCTCGAAATAACGGTAAATACTTTGCTATACCCTCTGACATCTCGTTGAAGCCACTGCTGTAATTTGGTCTATACAGCCTGTTCAATCCAATGGCTTGAATGCGCCGTTTTCTAGTAGTTGTTTAAGATTGCTGAGTGACGGTTCGGCACTTCTCTTAAGTTGTGAAGCTATAATCGGGGTCATTAGTGATACTAGTCCTGCCATTTCTAGTATCCATGTCCAATCAACGCGCGTACCAGAGTCTGTTTGAGTGAAGGTAAGAATACCTGTTAAAGTCATTGGGCCATTCTTACCGTTACGTACAATCTTTCTATTTGCTTCAAACTCGATTAACTCTGATGTAGTTTCGATCACACGCCCCATGAATTTGCGCACTTCAATCATTCTTGTTCCCAACTGCGCAGGACCATCCGGTTCATGACGACCTTCAAGTAGGCCGGAATCCCATTGTGGTTGAGATCGCGCATCGGTGAGTGCAATGAAAACTTCTTCAATCGGACGCTCGATGTGGATGGACATCTTAATTTCGCTCATGTTGCCTCCCTGAATTATTGCGTATTGTGCCAACGAGTTTAGCAGTTATTGCCTAACTATCCATCTAATCAGGTGAAATTGATCATAAAACACTCGCCCAAATGGCGCTCACGATAGCGCCACGTGTCGTAATTGTGCGGGTATTTGGCATTTCGTTTGGGCGGGATGACTGCCTCAACCCCGCTAGCGGCAATGCAATCTCGGAAATCCTGGGCCGTATAGCTGCGATCCACTACAACATAGTCAAAACCCAGGTCAACGATCATGTCTTCCGCCTGAATGATGTCGTGACGCTGACCTGCGGTCAAACGAAGTCGCAACGGATTGCCCAATCCATCCGCCGTGACATGGATTATCGCGCAAAAGTGCGCGACTGAAGTCAACAGAAAAGGGGCGTTAGCAGATCGCCCGCCGCCCCTGGTGTGATAGTGCTGCAATATAGTGTTAGTGTTATTAGACCAGCTCGGCCTTGAGCGTGATCTCCGCAGCCTGAAGCAACTGCGAGATCGGGCAGCCGGTCTTGGCCCCCTCCGCGATTTCGAGGAACTTGGCCTTGTCGATGCCGGGCACGCTAGCCTGCGTTTCGAGGTCCACTTTGGTCACCTGGAAGCCGTCGCCCACTTTTTCCAGGTGGACGGCGGCGGTCGTGTGAATGCGCTGTGCTGTAAATCCTGCCCGGTCAAGGGCACCGCTAAATGCCATCGAGAAACACCCCGCGTGTGCGGCTCCGATCAACTCTTCCGGGTTGGTGCCCTCTCCCGACTCAAAGCGGGATGGAAACGAATACGCCCCTTCGAATGCGCCGCTGCCCAGCTTCATGGTACCTTTACCCTCGCGCAGCGATCCTTCCCACACTGCTTCTGCATGACGAACAGCCATGATCGTTTTCTCCTTGTGGATAAGTTGTCTGTAGCAAATGGTATCGTGTACGTGGCCAGATTGTAGCAAGATCGATGTTTCGCCGAGGTCAAAGAAGCATTAGAGAAGCATAAAAAGTACGCCGGGCCACCCCTGGTCCCGGCGTATGCGGTGATTACCGCGGTGTATGCAATTTTGTAATCGGTTCGCCCAGTGTGTTCGTCTACTACAGTCCCACGTCCAGTCCAGCACACCGCGATGTTTTTCAAGATTGTGATTTGCAGTGGTCGTGCTTGCTTGATTTAACTATTTTCATTGTATGAGAACAAACTCAATTCCCCATAAAAAGCAGCACAAAAAACAATTAAAATCCCATAAAAATAGCGGTGTGCCCTGGAGCACACCGCCCGCCATACCGTGCCGCGCTGTTATGCAGCATCAATCAAACGCGAGAAACGCCGCTTAATCCCACATGTCCTGGCCATACACGTAGACCGTCATTCCCTCGCTGACCCACTGCTCGTACAGCCACTTGGCGTCGCTGATGGTCAGGTTGACGCAGCCGTGACTGTGCCGGTAGCCGAAGCTGTCGTGCCAGTAGGTCCCGTGCAGGCTCACCAACCCATTAAAATACACGGCATACGGCACCTGGTCCAGCGAGTAGAATTCGTCGCTGCCCTCGAAGCCGTCCATCGGGCCGTTCTCGATCATCAGCCGCACGGAGTAGGTGCCATCGTCGGTTTCGTAGCGTTCATCATCCACGCCCGACGATACCAGCGTCGCCATGACGGGCGCGCCACCGTTGTAGGCCACCAGGTTCTGCTCGTAGGTGTTGACGGCCACCCACCGTCCGGGGAACTGGGCGGGGGCATTCGGGAACACAATGCTCAGGTTCTGCTGGTTGGTCCAGATGCCGGGGCCGATCAGGTACCAGTTCCAGCCACGCACGTTGACCGTCGCGTAGACATTGACCAACTGGAAGCGCTCAAGCTGGCCAGGTCCCTCGCAGCTTCGCACGCCAGCGGGGGCCGTGGTCGCGCAGTGGGGCCACAGCACCCACGCAAACGGCATGTCCAGCCCGTTGATGGTCACACCCGTGAAGGTCGAAGGTTGGGCCGACCGCGTGATATCCAGGTCCACCCAGCGACCGGGACGAATTTCGGCCCAGCCGTCGCGCTTCTGGATCACGGCCACATAGGTGTACCCGACAGTCATGGAGTCGACCTGGGTGCCGTTGGGCTGATCGTAGACCGGCACCTCGTCCACGTTAAAGCGGATGAACTCCACGCCGTTGATCACGCCGAAGTCTACCGGCAGCGGCGACACGTTGGGATAAGGCCGCGACGCGATCAGCGCATCACAGGCAGGCGAAGAAGGGTTTTCTGCCGTCAAACCGGCGCAGGTGGGGTGCCCTTGTTGGGGCGCGTGCTGGTC
>JAADYV010000321.1 GCA_010092855.1 Chloroflexota bacterium
CGGGCGGCGGGGGCGGTGACGCTTCGGGACGCGCCATAAACTGTGCGGCGCGCTGCAAGCGGGAGCGATCCGGCGGCTGGGCCAACGTAGGGCTGCGTTCCATATCGGCAACAGCGTCTGCGGGTGGTTCGACCGGGAACCAGATGTTTTCCAGCCAGTCGGCCAGTTCGCGCACCAGGTCGGGCGTCATGCGCACCGCCGCCTCGAAGCCCAGCGGCGAAAAGGCATAGACCCGCGCAAACCCTTCGCGGATCACGAAGATCACGTAGGGCTGTTCCCACCGGTCGCGCGTCCACAAAAACGCGATGCCGTTGTTCCGATCCAGCATATCCAGCCAGCGGCGGCGGTCTACCGTGACCAGCGGGTCCAACCGGAACCGCAGCCCCAGTGCGCTGAACAATGTGAAGGTGAATTCCAGGCTGGCTTCCGGGCCGGTCTCCAGGTCGGCGTCTACTGTGACGATGGTCGAGTCGTCCTGGCTGGCGAGAATCGCATTGGCCTGGCGAACCAGGCGCTGGCCGGGCTTGGGAAAAAAGCGAACATGCGACAGCAGCGGCGCATTGGCAAACCGCCGCGCCAACTCGGTATCCAGGTCGATCTCACCGGAGAAAAACTGCTGCAATGTCAGCGGGGCCGTGATCTTGAGCGTGTTCTGGTGGCCGGATTCACGCAGGTCCACGGCCAGGCGCTGGCGGTCCTGGTCAGTGATGCGCCGCGTGAATTCGCGCGTGAGGCGGATCAATTCTTCAACCGGGATTTCGTCGAGCGGGGTGCGCCCCTGCTCAGTATGCAACTCGGCCATGCTGTACTGTGCTCCGTATGCGTACCGTAACGCCCCGATTATACGGCAGCCGCGCCAAAAGCGAAAGCACGTGTCACCCAACATTTCCTCGCCGGGAACTGCTGCGCGTTGCGCAAAAGCATCCTTCTACCTCCGTATGATATCCAAAATAGAGGTGTTTTGGGGTACAATGAATGCTATAGATTATGTGTGGGGGAATACAACAACGCATGTCAGAAATATCATCCAAGACCAATCCCTCGGCGGAACCTGGTCAAGAAGGAAAATCCAACGCTGGTTCACCGTTGGAAGCGGGGAAGAAAGGCAACATCTTCGAAACCCAGCGCGTCGACCTGGCAGAACTCAAAGCGCTGCGGGATGCAGCAGCGGCAGCCAACTCCACTGAGAATGCGGCTGCGGACGCGCCATCGACCGTCGAGATCGGTCCGCCAGACGAAATCGAACACAAGCTGCGCATGGGGAACCTGATCTCATCACAGATTGCCAGGTTGAAGCTGTGGATCGGTGACGCCCCCGAAAAGTCGCTCCCATTGGAGATCACGCGCTACGTCATCCTGGGTCATACGCCCGAAAGCGCCGGGCTGCCGTTGGACGTCGATCTTACTCCGTTTGGGGCCCCGGCGCAGGGTGTTTCGCGCCGCCACCTGATGATCACCTACGATCACAGCTTGCTACAGGTGAAGGACCTCAAGAGCACCAACGGTACGCTGTTGAATGGGATGCCGCTGGTACCGTTTGCGGCCCGCGTGCTGCGCGACGGGGATGTGCTGCACCTGGGTCGGCTGCTACTGCGCGTGGAGTTCCTGCGCAGCCTGGCCGACGACGACTAGGCTGTGTTGGCGGTTGTACTCAGAAAGTCGGCATTCACAGGCGAAAATGTCAACACTACCCAGGCCGCCTGATCCCCCCCCCCATTCTACAGCGTATAGTGCAACGCCACCACCTGCCCCGGCAGGTAGTGCACCAGGTTGAAGCCAGGCGGATACTGGGCGTCCACCTGCGGCAGATCGTCCCAGGGCTGCCAGGCGTACTGCCAGGTGGTGCTGGCCCCGCCGGTATACGTGATGCCGTCGCGCACGATCTGGCAGCTCCGGTGCAGGTGGCCGAAGAACACGCCCCGCAGCCGGTCCCGCGCGGGCAGCAGCGCCGCGTGCAGCTCGTCGCCGTTGGTGATGATCATGTGCTGGTCCAGCCAGGGCGACGCCATACGAAACGGCGGATGGTGGATCAGCACCGTCAGTGGGGGACCATCGGATTCGGTTTCCGTGCGCAGCGCCGCGATCTGCTCGACGCACAGCTGCCCCTGCGGATCGGGCACCGCCGGGCTGTTGGAGTCCAGCACCAGGAAGCGCTCCCCCTTCACCTCAAACGCATAGTCCAACCGCGTATTCAGGTCGGGCGTGCCCTGGACGGGATTGCGCCCTGGATTGGCGGCGGCATTCCCCTCGAACCCGCTGAGGGCAGGAGCGGCAAGGTGCTGGCGGACCAGCGCGGGCGTATCGTGGTTGCCACACACGGCATACAACGGCACGCTCAGGGCGGCCAGTGTCTCGGCGGCGAAGGCGAACGACTCCGCGCGCTGGTCGTGCACGATATCGCCCGTGTGAATCACGAAATCCGGCGGGGAAGGAAAGGCGTTGATGGCCGCAATCACGCGCTCCAGGTCATCCAACGGGCGACGCTGATGATACGCAAAATCTTGCGCCGGGCCAATGTGTGAGTCGCTGAGGTGAACGAACGTCAATTTGGGCGGCATGTGGCCTCTGTCCCCCTGTCGAACCAGTATCCGGATGGAATGCTAGCGCAGGGCAGCGCGCCGCGCAAGTCGTTTACCCCCATGCGCCCCCACCAAAAAACCTCCCGGCCATGAGCGCCAGGAGGCTGGAGCGGTTTCTCACGAAATACTAACGAGGGTGGCGCGATCAGCCGCCGTTCACATACGCCAGGGCCTCATCCAGCGCGTGGAAGACCTTGATGTCGATGAAGCCATAAGCTTCGCTGTTCATACCTTTGGCTCCAGCCGCGACCATCTCGCTGGCGGTGGCGAAGACCACTTCGCGCACGTTGGGATGGAGGAACAGCGCCTCGGCCCCCCGCCCGGCAGCCGCCGC
>JAADYV010000041.1 GCA_010092855.1 Chloroflexota bacterium
ACTAGGCAAATCAGTGGTTGTGAGTACAATGAGGAGACGTAGTACAAGCTGCATTGTTTGAGGAGCCACTGCGCAGTATCAGTGATTGCCTGAGAGGGGAGAGACAACTTATGGGAGATTCATATCGCGAGTGCCGGGGCTGCTGCATCAGCCTGGCGTTGATACCGCTGGCGTGTTTGGTGGTGATGGTGGGCGTGCTGCTCTACCTGCGCAGCAATGCGCCCGATCCGCCGGTGACGGATGAGTTCCGCGCCAGCCAGGTCGAGGCCGAGGCGTTCCAGAACGCCGTCGATACCGCAGGCGAAATCGGTATCGACCCGCCGCGCCGCTATGAGCTGGAGTTTAATGAGCGTGAGTTCTCATCGTGGTTGACGCTGGAGAGCAACGAATTCGCCGAGGACAGCGACAGTTCCTTCCCGTTCAGCAACATCCAGGTCGGGCTGCGCGACGACCAGATGACGTTTTATGCCGAAATGGACCGCTACGGGCTGGACCTGCCCATCGAAGTGGTTGTCGAGCCGCAGACGCGCCGCAGTTCAGACACCAATTCCGGGGAAGAACGCCAGGTGTTGGAATTCGACATCGAGGAAGTGCACATCAGCGGGCTGAGCGTGCCCAAGGCGATCCTGAACATTGTCACCGACCAGGTGAACGACGGGCTGCTGGAAGCCTTCAACGACCTGGGCGAATACGATGTGGACGAGATTTACGTGGGGCGCAATCCGGACGAGGACGCTGCCGACGATGACCGCTATATTTTCCGCATGACGGGCAACATCTATGCTTCTTCCGTCGATAGTCTGGATGCCGGTCTTGACGAAACGCTGGATCGATAAGGAACAGTGGGGAGCGTTAGTGTGGCGATACTGGTAACAGGCGGGGCAGGCTTCATTGGCAGTCATCTGGCGGCAGCGCTGCTGGCACGCGGTGAGCAGGTGGTCGCCCTGGACAACTTTAACGATTATTACGACCCGGCCATCAAGCGCGCCAACGCTGCCCGGTTGAGCGCGCTGCCGGGGTTCACGCTGGTCGAGGGCGATATCCGCGACGCCGCGACAGTGGACGAGGTCTTCCGGGCGCACGATATCCGCCGCGTGGCACACCTGGCAGCAATGGCGGGCGTGCGCGAGAGCGTGCGGCAGCCGAAGTTGTACGTCGATGTCAATCTCAACGGCTCGCTGAACCTGCTAGAAGCCGCCGCGCGGCACGACGTTGACGTTTTTGTGCAGGCGTCAACCTCGTCGGTGTATGGCCAGACGCAGAATTTGCCGTTCGTGGAAACCGACACCGCCGACTTGCCGCTGGCCGCGTATCCCGCCAGCAAACGCGCCGCCGAACTGCTGGGCCACAGCTACACGCACCTGCACGGCCTGAACGTGACCGCGCTGCGCTTCTTTAACGTTTATGGTCCGGCAGGCCGCCCCGACATGATGCCCATGCGTGTGATGAATGCGTTGCTGGATGGCACCGTGATCCCGGTGTTCAACGGCGGCGACATACACCGCGACTGGACCTACATCGAGGACACAGTGGTAGGTGTGATCGCGGCGCTGGACCGTCCGCTGGGCTACGAGGTGATCAACCTGGGCGTGGGCGCGCCGATCTCGCTGAATGAGTTCATCGACACGCTGGAGGAGCTTTCCGGGCGCACACTTAACCGCAAAGATGTGCCAACCCCGCCCAGCGATCCGCCCATCACGTTCTGCAACAACGCCAAAGCGCGCGAGCTGCTGGGCTTCGATCCGCAGACTTCTGTACACGAGGGACTGGCCAAAACCTGGGAATGGTTCCGGCAGTGGCGGCTGGCGAGCGGCACCTGGCCGGGATAGACGTGCTGAGCGGGCATCTCGCCGAATGCCTGCAAGTTTTCCCCTCAGTCAATTTGGTCTAAGTGGCCCCGTGTGGCATAATCGTGCCCGCGTACCTTCTGGTGCACATACCTGTGAGGGGGAAAATGTTCACTTGGTTCTTGAACAAACGTAAGCAGTTCCAACAGCAAGCCTTCGACGCCTTTGGAACGCCGGTGATGGAGGTTTCCTGGAAGCTGGAAACCTTCATGTGTTATGGAACAACTATACTGCTGTTGTTGTGCATGGTTGCCTTTAGTATCTTTGCGCTGGTGGTCGCCGGTGGCATGGCCGTTGAAGAGGGTGTGGGCAAGGCACTAGGCCCGTTGGCCGCTGGCGTTTTCGTCGGTGGGGTGCTATACGTCGTCAGCTATATGACGGCGGCGGGGGGCCACAAAAAGCTGTATGTTTTTACAGATGGCCTGGCGGTATTGATGGGGCCGTCAACCATCATCGAGAAATGGGACGCGATCGAAACCGTCATTTATGAGGGCAAGCGCATTCAGCATGAGGACGTTTCTGGCCGAAAAACGGAAAAAATGGATGAGAAATTCATCATCTCGGTCAAAGGCACCGCTGTCAAAATCGACATGAGTTTCACCGAAACTAAAACGCTGGTGCGCTTATCCGACACGGTCTCGTCGTTTGGGCTGCTATTGCAGGCGAACGTCACCGAGCACCAGTGGCCAGTGGCGAAAGCGGCCTACGCAAATAACGAAGTGGTCAATTTCGGTGCACTAGAGGTTGATCGGCACCAGATCAAGCAGGGCAAGGCCACGCTGCCGGTCGCAGAGATTCAGAAGATTACGGTGAGTGGGGGCGAAATAGTGATCTTCACGTTGGGGAAAAAAGGAAAACAGACAGTCTGGAAACGGGTTCCTGTCAACCAAATCCGAAACGTTTGGGTGCTGCTCCTGCTGCTGTCAAAATGCGTCGGGGTCCAGGTTGAGGGCATGCTGGCCTTTCTGGAGAATTTCGACGAGATGGGTGAACAGAGCGTTCCTGCCGAAGCTGAACCCGCGCGGTAGAGCTGGTCCACGTTACCCTGCGCGGCGGCACCATAAACTTACGCGAAAACCAACGGGAAGCACCGGCATCGACTGCGCTTCCCGTTTTGTGTTGTATCAAATCTGCGGCAACCGCTTTTGAGCGCGCTACTGGGCCAGTGCGCTGCTGGGCGTCAGCAGGCCGAACAGATCCAGGTTCTCCAGCGGCTCGTATTCGGTCGGCACCTCGTACTCGACCGGTTCATTGAACCCGCCGATCTCGGACGCAAAGTTGAACGTACCGGTGATGGGCGGCGTGCTGGGATCGAAGATCGACAGATCGAAGTTGAGCGTCACGTCGATCACAATAGCGTGAATGTAGCCGTCGTCCAGACCGACCCACTGCTCGGTGCCGATGTCGCTGCCTTGCAGCAGGGGCGTCAGCAGCAGGCTGAGCAGCGCGACTTCTTCCGCCGAAACTGTCCCACCGTCGGAGCCAGCGGTTGCGCCTTCCAGCAAGGAACTAAACGCCGGGGAAGCCAGCGCCGTGCTGACCAGTGCCACAAAGTCCACGTCGGTGGTGAAGGTCGCCACCGGCTGGCCCATGTACTCGGTGTCTGCGCCGCGCGTGGTGAGCGTCACCCCGCTGAAGTCGTAACCCAGGCTGGCTAAATCACCCGTCGCCAGCAGGGGCATATTCATGGCCGACGGCTGGCCCTCGGCTGTCTCGCCCCCGTACCATTGATCGTCGAAGAAGAAGTAGGTCATGCTGTCGGTGATGATAAGCTGTCCACTGCCGATCTGTTCCGTCACGCCGTCGCCGATGCTGGCCTCGGTGATGTCCAGCACCAGCACCTGACCCGTGAAGGGATTGGTTGGGTTAACGTCGACCGGCACGATGGCAGCACCGGTCCCGGCGGCGCGGAAGACCAGCGTGCCGTCTTCGGTGTCCAGGCGCGCGTCTATCGACCACGCGGGCAGCGTCATCGAACTGACGGTGTCCATCTGGGCGGTGGCGTCGAGCAGCAGCTCGCAGTCTGCGTCGTCCAGGCCGTTGCATACCAGGTCATCTGGGTC
>JAADYV010000322.1 GCA_010092855.1 Chloroflexota bacterium
GACCGGCATCCCAAGCAACTCAAAAAACTCGACGAGCGGCTGCGCACCCGGTTTGAAGGGGGGCTGTTGGCCGACCTGCAACCGCCAGATGCCGACACCCGGCTGGCCATCGTACAATCCAAAGCACGGGAACAACGTTCTCCCCTGCCCCCCGATGTCGCCCAGTGTTTGGCGGAACATACCTGCGCCAACGTCCGCGAGTTGGAAGGCGCACTCACGCAGGTCCTGGCCCGTGCGCGACTGACCCGACAACCGCTGACCGTTGACCTGGCCCGGCAGGTGGTTGGCGTAAGTACTCCCGCGCAGCAGCAGCGGCGAAACTGGAAATTGGAAGACATCCTCGAGGCCACTGCCACCTATCACCAGTTGTCGCTGGACGATCTCGTCAGTCGGCGGCGCACCAAAGAAGTGGTCCGCGCGCGCCACATCGCCATCTACCTGGCCCGCGAAGCCACCGACGCCTCACTGCCCAAAATCGGTGAGGCACTCGGAGGTCGCAAACACAGCACCGTGCTGCACGGCTATAACAAGATTGCAGACGGGGTAGAAACCGACGAAACACTTCGCCAGGAAGTGGGCAAAATCCGTCAGCAGTTGCGATTGTTCCCCGAAACCTGATCTCCCCCACCTCACGCTACCATCAAGCGCCAGCAACGGCGCTTTTTTGTTGTCCAGCACCGGGTCCTGAAGCGCACGAGAATACGCTCAAATGTTAAAAGAATCGGCAGAACATACAATCTGTAGAAAACTTTGGCGAGTTATCAACAGGCCACCAAAACAAAATATATTTAACATTTTGGACATGAAAACCATTGCACACCACATACAGGGCTTGAAAGCCACACTACCCCCCACATATTGGGTTCCGGCACCATAACTATATGATTCGTTGTGCCCTCTATTTTCGCCCGGAAAGTTATCTACAAGGGAACTGTCGATAACTTCCTATACCTGTAGATAACTCCATTATAACGAAATTGAAACATTTGTCCGCCCCATATATGGGGGTATTGGAGCACGCTTGGCCCCCAGGGATGGGGGTCGGGAAAAGCACGCTTGTTCGAGGGCGATGACCTGTAGAAACTGTAGATAACTCCCTCCAGTTATCTACAGGCCTGTAGATAACTGGAGAACTGATCAAGCCCAAGATATGGGGTGGCAGAAATCGCCCTACCCCACATATGGGGGTTAGCAGGGCTGGGGCAAATTGAGCGCCGGAGTTATCTACATATCGACAGGTCCTACTACTACGACTATAAATACTAATAGTAATCACATGGGGATCAATTAAATAGACTGGCGATGATTGCCCTTCGCAAAGGTATCGTGTACGATCACAAACGAAGCGGGACACAGCGGGATACAGGAATGCATGATGTCTGAACAAACAGAGATACACCATAAGTATGAGAAAGAGATTGTCCGCCTCAACCGGTTGGTCGAAGTCAGCCTGATCATCAATTCCACCCTGGAACTGCATGAACTCCTGGCGGTGATCATGGGGCACGTTGCCGAGATCACCGGGGCGGAATCGGCAGCGGTTTTGTTATATGACCGCAAAACCGATCAATTACATTTTGTAGCCGTTGATACTGATAATCCGGTAGCAGATAACCTGATGACTATTCCCGTGCCCATCGAGAACAGCCTGGCCGGGGCCGTGCTGCGCGAGAATCGGGAATTGGTGCTGGATGATGTATCGACCGACCCGCGCCACTATCGCCAGGCCGACAGCCAAAGTGGGTTCGATACTCGTTCACTGCTGGGTGTGCCGATGTTGTCCAACAACCAGCCGATTGGGGTGCTGGAAGCCGTGAACAAGATCGATGGCGGCTGGACGGAAGACGACGTGCGCAACATGCTGATTCTGGCTTCCCAGTCGGCGATTGCTATCGAAAAGGCCCAATTGGTGGAGCGGTTGCAGCGCGCCTATGACGAGCTTGACCAGCTTGATAAGCTCAAAAATGATTTTATCGCCATCGCCTCACATGAGCTGCGTACCCCGCTGAGCGTGATCCTGGGCTATGCTACCTTTCTGAAAGAAGACGCGCAGGGCGACATCGGTGCGCACGCCGAAGCGGTGCTCAACAGCGCCCTGCGGATGCGCACGCTGATCGAAGATATGACCAATCTGCGCTATCTTAAGTTGGGCGAGGCGGAACTGCAGCGTGAACATATTCCTTTGGTGGCGATTTTCCAGGCGGCCCAGACGGATGTCGAGAGTATGGCCGAGGCGCGCGGTCATGTGCTGCGCGTTACCCTGCCAGAGGTCAGTCTGGTGGTGGTGGTGGACCGGATCAAACTGGGCATGGCGCTCACCAACCTGTTGAACAATGCTATCCGCTTCACACCCAACGGCGGCGAGATCACGCTCACCTACCGGCGCAAGGCCCGCGAAGTCTGGTTGATTGTGCAGGATACTGGCGTCGGTATACCCGGGGACCAGCTAGATCGCATTTTCGAGGAGTTTTACCAGGTCGAAGACCACATGACGCGGCGACACGGCGGGATGGGGCTGGGGTTGTCGATTGCCAAAGCGCTGGTTGAGGCGCACGGGGGGCGCCTCTGGGCCGAAAGCGAAGGCGTCAACCGAGGCAGCACCTTCTACATCAGCCTGCCCTATGAAAAAGCGGACTCGGCCTTCTAAGGGATCGGATAATCCAACATCAGCACTTCTAGCGCCAGCCGTGTGTTCACATTCTGGTGCAGATGCGTGATGGTGCGGCGCGTAGCGGCCAGCGCTTGCTGTGCTGCATCGATTCCCACTATCCGTGCCAGGTCTTGCAGCCCGTCCAGGCGATCCACGTTGGTTACCACTGCCTGGCTTCCACAGGCAAACAGCATCACGTCCCGCCAATAACTGACCCATAATGCGAGCGTTTGCAGCGCTTCTGTTTTGTCGCGTGCCAGGGCTTGTGCCTGGTCAAACCGCTGCTGCCGCTGACCCAACAGCGACTGCTCCAGCAGGTCCAGCGCGGCGTTTCGCTGCTCCAGTGCTTCCGGATTTTCCAGCGCACGCACGGCCCACCCGATTCGCCCGCCGGACAGCGCGGCCAGGGTGTGGGCGGTGTCCGGCGCGGCTTGCCAGTGCTGCTCCAACGCCTGCCGGACCGTGTTTATGGGCAGCGGGCGCAGGTGCAGCGGCTGGCAGCGCGACAGGATGGTGGGCAGCAGCGCGTCAGTGGCTGAGGTGGTCAAAATTAGTAGCGCGTGCGACGGCGGTTCTTCCAGCGTTTTGAGCAGCGCGTCGGCGGCCTGGGGGCGTGCCTCATGAAAGCGCCGTAGAATAGCCACCCGGTAGTGTGCTTCGAAGGGGCGCAGCGCCAACGTGCGTTGCAGGGCGCGGATTTGCTCGATCTTGAGTGTGCCGCCTTCGCGCTCGGCCTCGACAATGGACACGTCCGGGTGGAGGTCCTGCATGATCAAACGGCAGGTGCGACAACCTCCGCAAGGGGGCAACTCGCCAGTACAATTCACGGCTTGCGCAAATGCCCGTGCGAGCGTTGCTTTGCCGACCTGGTCAGGGCCGGTCACCAGGTAGGCGTGACGGGTTCGTCCATGCGCAATGGCACGGCTCAAGTGTGTCACCGCCCAGTCGTGTCCGATCACCGGCCAGGTGTTGCTCATAGCGCGCATCCTAGAACCCCATGTAACCTTCCGGGTTCACCGGGTTGAAGTTGGCGTCGCGGACTTCGAAGTGCAGGTGGTTGCCGGAACTGTTGCCGGTGCTGCCCACTGTGCCGATCACTTGCCCCTGGCTGACGGACTGATTGCAGCTCACGCCGGGTCTCAACATGTGGGCATAGAGCGAGAAGGTGGAGCCGTGCGCGATAACGACCACGTTACCGTAGCCACCCGCTTTGTACCCCGCATAGACCACCGTACCAGCTCCGGCTGCATATACTGGCGTGCCTGCATTGGCGGCGATGTCCACTCCGGTGTGATAGGTCGAAAAGCCGCGCATCCAGGTATAGTATTCCAGCGGGCGACTATACGGCATCGTGCCACCACTGATGGTCGCGCTGCAACCCCACAGTGAGTACGGGCCGCTAACCACGCCGCTGCCATCGCCGCCCCCGCCGCCGCTTGACCCGCCGGGATTGGGCGGCAGCAGGATCATGCGCTCGGTTTCGCCGCCGGGAATCACGACCGCCATGCCATCGGTCAGCAGGGTATCGGGTTGGGAGCCAAACAGGTTGTTATACTCCGAGTCGATGATGGTGTAGGGATCGACTCCATATTCGGCGGCAATGTCGGCGATGGGTTTGGTCTCCGTCATTTCCAGGTAGACACCGTCTTCGGGCATGATGTTGAGCACCACGCCGGGCCGCAGTGGATTGACTTTGTTCAGGGGGTTGGCCCAGATGATACTGTAGATGTCGCTCAGCCCAAACTGGGTGGCAATCGATTCCAGCGAATCGCCGTCCTGGACCGTATATTGGACCACATTGGAGCGCGTCGCCGCGCGGCGTGTGAATGGCTCGTTGGCGCGCTGGACCACGCCGTCCGATGCTGCCACCGCTACCGGCCTCAACAGGGCGGCCTCAATCGCGTCGGTGACGGGCGTTGGGACGGGCGTTGGATCGTTGCTTGTGGGTGAATTGCTGGCGGCAGTGGGGGGTGCATCGTAAGCGGAGTCTGGGGCCGGTGGCACGAGGCTTTGTTGGTCATTGGGATCTAGTCCCGGGCCGGCTTCTGCGCCGCTTTCCTCACTGCCCGCTGCCGCGTCTTGCGGCGCAGGCACGACCAACGCGACTGGTGTGGGGGGAGCCTCGGCTTGCGAGAGCGGCGGAGTCTGCTGCGCTGGCGAGGAATCGGGGGGCGCAACCGCATCACCGGATATCACCGGTGGTTGGTTCTCGGCGACCTCAGCAGAATCGCTGGGATCATCCGGATCGTCACTATCGCTGTTGTTCGCGGCCAGGATCAGGAAAACCACTGCCACGCC
>JAADYV010000323.1 GCA_010092855.1 Chloroflexota bacterium
AGGAACGGCTCGAACGCGAACTCGAACTGGCCCGGCAGGTGCAGCAGAGCGTGCTGCCGCGCACCTTTCCCGCCGTGCCCGGCTACGGGTTTTCGGCGCGCAGCGAACCGGCCCGGCAGGTGGGCGGCGATTTGTTCGATGTGTTCGTGCTGGATGACGCGCATTTTGGCGTCGTGATCGCGGACGTCTCCGACAAGGGGATGCCCGCCGCGCTGTACATGGCGCTAACACGCAGTTTGCTGCTGGCCGAAGCCCACCGCGAATTATCCCCCCATGCCGTGCTGGTCAGCGTCAACCGCCTGCTGCTCGAACTCGGCGAGCCGGATATGTTCGTCACCGTGTTTTACGGCGTGGTCGAACGCCTCACGCAGCGCATGACCTACGCGCGCGCCGGGCATGACCGCCCGTTTCTGCTGCGCGGGCCGGAGGTCACGACGTTGGGCGGCGAGGGCAACATGCTGGGCTTGTTGGATAACTTGTTTCTGACCGAAGAAACGATCGTGCTGCGGCCCGACGACCGGCTGGTGCTGTACACCGATGGCATGACGGACGTGGAAGCGCCGGATGGCCGCCTGTTCGACCTGGACCAGTTCCAATCGCTGCTGCGCTGCTGTGACGGGCTGACGCTGGACGAACTGCGCGACACCATCTTCACGGACCTGGCCACCTACCAGGGCGAGGCTGACCAGTTCGACGACATGACACTGCTGCTGCTGGGTGTGGATGGGGTTGAGTAGCACGCGGATTTAGAGCAAGAAGTCGCGCGTGACGTTCAGGTGGACGCGGTCGTCGGAGACAGCCTCGATCTGATCTACCGTTACGAAGCGGTCGGTGCGCAGCCGGCCAGCGTTCAGCCGCACAAAACCATCCTGGCGCAGCCGCGCGCGAACCGCCGCTGGAATGTGTGCTGACGCATTCAGCATAGCGACCATTGTTTTGAGCGCTTCCTCGTTCAACCGGTCTGCGTCGATGATGTCCCCTTCGGGCGGCTTGACGTATTTGACCGTGCCGATCTTGTTGTCGTCGGCGTCGTAAACCTCCATGCCGGGGCGAATATTGTGCAGCCGGGTCGTTGACTTAGACATTGTTGAACCTATTGCTAATCCTCAGGTTAATAATATGGCATATTATACGGGCGTAGGGGCGCGCACGAATGGGTCAAATGGTGGATTTAGGAATAGGTGAGCCGTGCGACATGCTGCGCCCCGCTCACACCGTCTTGAAGCGCTGGCGCTGGTTGCGCGCCACCACGTCCGTAATCTTGTTGTGATGCGCAAAGACCACCAGCGTATCCCCAGCCTTGATGCGAGCCTCGGCGGGGGGATGTACATCGACGTGGCTATTTTGGCCCAGCAGCACGATATCCATGTCGTGCTCGTGCTGCACCACGCCCACTGTCGCCCCGTCCAGGAATGAGCCGGGTGCCACTTCCATGTGAATCATGCTGTAGGCTACGTCGTTGATCTCGAGTGTCTGCGTGATCTCGATGCCCAACGCATGGCACGCGAACAACGGCGCCGCCAGGTTGGTAGCGCTCAGCACGGCCTCCACGTTAAAGAAGTGCCGGATTTGTTCCTTAAGCTGGTCTTCCCACTTGCGTAGTACAATCCGCAGCCGGGGGTTCAGGTCGCGGGCGTGCATGGTGACTTCCAGGTTCAGGTGGTCGTCGGACGTGCACACGATCAACGCCTGGGCCTGGTGGATGCCGGCGGCTTCCAGCGTGGACACCAGCCGCCCATCATGGCCGACCAGAGGCACGCCCATCCGTTCCAATTCCGCGCCGCGTTCGGGCACAATCCGACGGTCAATGGCGACCACGCCCACACCCATCTTGTCCAGTTCACGCACTACGCGCAGCCCCAGGTGGCCGACGCCCAACACGATGACGTGATTGCGCGCGATCACATCGCGCGGGGTGGATGCTGCCGCGCCCGGTTCCAGGTCCAGGCGAGCATCGATCACGGCGGTGATCTTGTCGTGCCGGGCGAAGATCGCCAGCGTATCCCCACTGTTGATCATCTTGTTGGCCATAGGATGCACGTCGACGTGGTCGTTCTGGCTCAACAGCACGATGTCCATGTCGTGCGCACGCTGTGCTGCGCCCACCGTCGTCCCATCCAGAAACGAGCCGGGCGCGACTTTCATGCGGATCATGCTATAGGGCACGCCGTCAATCTCCAGCGTCTGCGTGATCTCAACGCCGAGCGCATACCCCGCAAAGGATGGAGCCGCCAGGTTGGTGGTGCTCAGCACAGCATCAACGTGCATGAAGCCCCGTATTTGTTCGTTCAGTCGGGCGTCCCACATGCGTACCACAATGCGCAGGCCTTTGTTCAGGTCGCGGGCGCGCATGGTGACCTCCAGGTTCATGTGGTCGTTGGAGGTGCACACGATCAACGCCTGGGCTTTGCGAATCCCAGCGGTTTCCAGCGTGGACGCCAGCCGCCCATCATTGACGATCAACGGAATTTTCATCCGGGCCACTTCTGCGCCGCTTTCGGGATCAAGGCTGCGGTCGATGGCGACCACGTCAACGCCCATCTGGTGCAGCGCGCGCACCACGCGCAGCCCCAGGTGTCCCACGCCCAACACGATGACATGCTGGCGATAGGTGGAAGCGACCGCTTCTTCCCACGAGGTGCGGCGCGCGTCGGGGTTAAAGAACAGGCGGATGAAGTCGAACACGCCGCGCCCGGCCACATACGCCGCCACCACCGGCATGACATACCAGAACGCGACCAGTTCCGGCTCGCGCGGGATCTCGTCCGGCGTTTCCAGAATCATGAGCGCCAGCATGGTATATGGCAGGTCGAAGTAGGGCAGCCGCTCTTCCCCGGCCTGGACCAGCAGTTCGCCGTACAGCCAGCCGCCGCCAAACACCGCGACAGCGAACACCAGGATCGGCCAGCGGAACTCCCGCCAGACCACGCGTGCGTTGCGCCACACGGCGCGACCGGTGCGCCAGACGCGCCCCATCCGCCGCCACTGGCTTTCGGGTATTAGCAGTCGAGATTGCGGCACTACTCTGTTCCTTTCCCTGAGCGAGTGGCATGAAGTGTAGCGCATCTGAATGAAATTGCCAGACCGGGAAGGGGGGGCTATTGTGCCCGTGCGCACAGCGGACTACAATCAGGCCAGATTCAATGCATGTATTTATCCGGTCATTAGGTCATTCAATCTGGGGGGGCATCATGTTACGAAAAAGACCCGTTCGTCTCCTGCTTGTTGTGCTTATCGTTTCCCTGTTCCCATCCCTGGGCCAACCCGCACCGGCCCAGGCTGCGCCGCCCGCCGTGCCCATCGCGCTGGTGACGCTGGACATGCCCGGCGACGTGATGGTCGGGGAGAATTTCACGTTCCAGGTCACGTTCGACAACGCCGATGTGGTCGATACTGGCTATGGCCCGTTCATTGACCTGGTGCTGCCGCTGAATGGCGCGGACGGGGCTGCCGGGTCTGCTACGCCGGACGGCATCGACTTTGTGGACGCGGACTACCTGGGCCAACCGCTGGACGTGGTCGAGCAGGTGTTCCCGGCGGGAGGCTGCGTGGATCATCCGCTGGCGCGTGACCTGCAAAACGTGCCCTATCCCGTCTGCGGCACGCCCGGCGACAAGCTGGTCACCATCCGCGTGCCATTTGGATCGTTCACGCCCGGCCAGCCCGCGATCACGATTGACGTGACGGCCAGCATGAGCGTGCTGGCAGACCTGGGCGTGCCGCTCACCATCCGGGCGCGGGGCGGCTTCCAGTTCGGCGCGAACTCGATGAACGACCCCTGCTGTGACCCCGTGATCCTCACGCCGGGGGACGCCAACTCCAACCTGTGGCCGGGATCGCCTGTGCTGCCGGTCGTCATCCGCCTGGACAAGACCAGCGCCGCGCCCGAAAACGGCAGCGAGATCGCCACCGGGCCGAGTTTCGCCAGCACGTACACCATCACGATTGACATCGCCAACGGCCAGGCGATCAGCAACCTGGACGTGACCGACCTGCTGCCGCCGCAGATGGCGTATGACGGCACGGTGGTCGGCGTGACGACGCTCAACCCGCCCGGCGCAACCTACACCGAAACCCTGCCGCCCGCCAACGTCGCCAACAATCCGCCCAACAACGCGCTGGTCATCGCCTTCACCCAGCCCGTGATCGGCACCGCCGCCGCCAACGACATCGAGATCGTATGGGGCTTCTTCATCCCGGAATTCCTGCCGGACGGCAGCACGCCGGTCCTGAACCCGACGACGGGCGATGATCTGCTGGTCAGCAACGAGGCCGAGGGCGTGGGCGACTGGGTGCCCGCCGACCCGCGCGACCTGGCTGCTGCCGGGAACGCGATTGCACCCGGTGGGGCCGCCCCGGAACATTCGCTGTGGGCGCGGTCGATGGCCGCGCAAAAGAGCGTCAGCATCGTCACCGACACTCCACCCACCGGCTTCTCGCCCGGCGATACGCTGCGGTTTACGCTGCCGTTCCAGGTGTCCGACTACTTCACCGCCGGGGACCTGGTGATCACCGACATTCTGCCCGACGGCCTGACCTACGTCACCGACAGCGCGGAGTTGTACGTGTACGACCGCAGCACGTCGTTTGGCGTGCCCTTCCCGGCGGCGGACCTGGCGATCACCACGCTGGGCAACGACGATACCCGGCTGGCCTTCGATATTTCCGGCGCGATGCTGACCATAGGCGAGGCGGACGGCGTGCTGCAAGGTGGTCGCGCCACCGGCACGGTCGAAGCGGCAGCTTATGGCGAAATCGTTTTTCGTGCCACCATCAACGAAAGTTACGCCTCGCCGGACGGCGGCAACGCCAACCTGGACCAGGGCGACCTGCTGACCAATGCCACCCTGCTAGACGGCTCGCTGCGCGATAACCTGGCGGTTGGCACGCCCATTGGCACCGAGGACGATCCTAGCAGCGTCGAGATCGAGATCGTGCACATCGGGGCCGAAAAGACGATCTACGCCGTCAACGGGACGACGTGCGGCGCGTGCCTCAACGTCGAACTCGAACCGGGCGACACGGTCACCTTCCGGCTGCGCGCGACCCTGCCCACCAGCGATTTCGAGAACCTGCGCTTTGACGACTACCTGGTGCTGCCGACCTTCGACGCCACCGAACTGACCACGCTGGCGGACACGGCATCCGCTGTCCCGCCGCCCGCTGGCACGGCCTACTTCGGACCCACCGACACCTTCCGCAGCACGTTCGGCCTGCTGCCGGTCATGACCGTCAACGCCGGGGCCAACACCGTCATCTTTACTTATGGCAGCCACAGCGACCTGGCCAACACCAGCACGGCCATCGACCTGCTGTACACCGTCACCGTAACGAACATCCCCTTCGCGGACCAGCTGATCCTGACCAACTTCGTGCGCGCTTACGAGCAGATCACCACCCAGGAGATCAACACCTACGACGATGCGGTGTCGTTCCGCGTGCGCTACCCCTACCTGATCATCCGCAAAAGCGTGGTTGGATCGAGCAACCCGGCGTCGGTGCTGAACCCGCCGCTGTCCAGCTCGATCACGTTTGCGCCGCCCGGCACCGCTGGCACGCCCTGGACCGGCACACTGAGTTCGACCGACCTGGGCGCGGGCCCCATCGACAGCGACATGGACGGCGGGGAGTCCGGGGACCGGGTGCGCTTTGCGATTGTGATCGAAAACGTGGGCACCGGCTCGGATGGCGCGTTTGATATCGTGGTGCGCGACAACCTGCCGGTCGGTTTCGCCATTCCAGCCGACATGAACCTGCAAGCCGTGCGCGGCGATGGCACGCCGGTTACCGTGATCGGCGCGCCGCAGGACCTGTTCGGCCCCGGTATCGAGCTGGTGGACGGCGGACCTGGCATCGGCGTCTGCGCCAGCTATGACCCGGCCAGCGGCCAGAACATCGTCGTCATCACCTACGACCTGCTGATCGACACCACCGGTCCGGTCAGCGGCGAGATTCAAAATCTTGGCCAGGTGTCGCAATATTCGCACGCCGATTCGCTGGGCAGCAGCGCGAACTACGTCGCGGACCAGCAAACCGCTGCCGACAGCGCCATCCTGCGCGGCCTCCGTTTCGACTTCACCATCGACGACTCCGACGGTGGCACCGGCGGCGACAGCAGCGCGGCCTCCGGTGACCTGGGCGACGTGACGACCCTGCCCGCCACCGGCTACCCGCCCGACGAGGAGTAGGCGTCCGGCGTATAAAGGCGCAAAAAACGGGGTGGCCGGTTCCCAACACCGGCTGCCCCCTCCGTGTATGGACCGACGAAGGATTTCCGCTTTGAAATTACCCAATGTCGAGCAAGCCATCTTGCCAGAAGAAAAATTTGCAGCTTATCTGCTGGATGAAACTCACCGGGAAGGTCGAGGTAAAGTGCGCCAGTCGAGCATAGTCCCGCTGTGCGGGTCGTATGGTTTGTGCGCGTGGACGAGATGGTTCCGCGCCTCGTTACCGAAATGCGCCGTAAAGCCCCTGGCTTTAGACATGGGGATATAAGGCGCTGCAAACTTTGTTTGAAAACTTGCTCACATGTGACCTGCAGGGTAG
>JAADYV010000324.1 GCA_010092855.1 Chloroflexota bacterium
GAAGATAATTGCCGCTGGTGGATTAATTGGGCCCAGTTGGGGTAATATTAGGGATGTGCCAGCGAGTGGAAAAATGGAAATGCAGCGCACCCGCTGCGATGGTTTCGTGAGCTGAGACTGTCGATGAGCAGCGGACCCACTGCCAGGGTTCTGTGTCTAGAGTAAGGTAGCGATGAGCAGCGGACAGGAACGTGACCGCCCCCAACACGCGATCGGTGAGTCGCCAGACCGCCCCCAGACCGAACTGGTGGCGACCCTGGCGATGATGGTCGTGATCCTGCTCGTAATCGGCGCGCTGTACCTGATCCAGACAACAACGACCACCACCACCGCGCGTGTGCTGCAAGAGATGAGCGATTACCGCGACGAGCTGGAGAACGACAACGAGCGACTGCGGGCCGATATCGCCCAACTGCAAAGCCTGCCAACGATGCAGGCGCGCGCCGCCGAGTTAGGTTTCCGTCCGGCGCGTCCCGGCGAGATCGAGTACCTGGTGGTGGAAGACTATCGCTATCACCGGCCCAAAGCCACGCTCACGCCCGTTGTGCCGGTCCAGGAACAAGACGAGGAACCGGTCTATGACGACTCATTGAGCGGGTGGTTCGAACGGTTGTGGGACGATCTGCGCCAGGATTTTTCCGACTGGCGCGATAACCGGCAGTAGGGAGCGGGAATATCGATGACATACACCGAAACCTTGAGTCGCCGTCTGACGATCATGGGCGTGATCCTGATCGGGATCAGTGGCGTGCTGCTGGTGCGCTTGCTGTCGTTCCAGTTTCGCATGGACCCCGAAGTCAAGGCCGAGCTGGAGCAGCGCGCCGAGAGCTACTACACCCGCTCGGTGGAGGTGCTGCCCACACGGGGCGAAATCCGCGACCGCAACGGTTACCTGCTGGCCGCCAACTCCTATGAATACGTGGTCGGCATCAGCCCCAACCAGGTCATTGATCCCAACGAAACCGCCACCGTGCTCGCCGACTACCTGGACCTGCCCATTATTGAGGTACTCACCAAGTTGCAGCCGGACGACGATGGCAACTACGAGCCATATGAGTGGTTGGCCAGCGGGGTTGACTTCGATACTGGCCAGGCGCTGATGGACCAGGAGATCGAGGGCCTGGTGCTGGAGCCGGTGCCGGTGCGCATCTATCCCCAGGGCGAATTGATGGGCCAGATCGTGGGCTTCTTTGCCGGGGCCGACGATGCCCAGGACCGGCGCGGTTATTACGGCGTGGAGGGCTTCTACCAGTCGCTGCTGGCCGGGCAGAGCCGCCGCGTCGAACAGGCCAACATCCCCGTGCTGGACGAAGGGGAACCGGTGGTGGATGTGCGCGACGGCGTCAGTTTGCAGTTGACAATTGACCGCGACCTGCAGTTCCTGGCCCAGGATGTGCTCAACAAGGCCATCGAACAACCGGAAATCTTCGGCGGGGCGACAGCGGAGGCTACCGGCGGCACGATCATCATCATGAACCCGCGCACCGGCGAAATCCTGGCCATGGCCAGCTACCCCACCTTTGACCCCTATGACCTGACAGCTGAAAATGTGGTCCAGGCCGCCAACCCCGCTGTCAACAGCGTTTACGAACCCGGCTCGGTCTTTAAGGTCATCACGATGGCGATTGCGCTGGACGCGGGCACCCATACCCGCGACTGGACCTACAACGACCCCGGCTGTGACGACATGGACACCGGCGTCCCGATCTGCAACTGGGACCGGCAGCCGCGCGGAGAAACCAATTTCGACATGGTCTTCATCGAATCGTTGAATGCCGGTACTGCCACCATCTTTTTAGAGATGACGCGCCAGGAGGTCTATCCCCGGCTGCGGCAGTTCGGCATTGGCACTCCGACCGGCGTTGACCTGGAAGGCGAATCGGAAGGGATCCTGGTCGAACCCGGTGACACCTTGTGGAACGCCGCGCAGTTCCTGAATACCAGCTTCGGGCAGGGGGTGGCTGTCACGCCGCTGCAAATGCTGTGCGCCGTCAACGCCATTGCCAACGGGGGCGTGATCATGCAACCGCACATCGTGCAGGCGCGTATCGACGGCGGCCAGGTGATCGAGACCCGGCCCGCGCCCAGTTATAACGCCATCAGCGAAGGGGCCGCGCGCGACGCCACCGAGATCATGGTGCGCATCGTCGAGGAGAATCCGGATATCGAGTTTGAGTTCCCCGGCTACACGGTCGCGGGCAAAACCGGCACCGCCCAAATTCCGATCCCCGGTGGCTACGAAGAAAATACATCCATTACGTCGTTTGTGGGCTTCTTGCCCGCCTACGACCCGATTGTGTCGGTCATTGTCAAAATCGACCGCCCGCAGGGATACTGGGGCAGCAAAACCGCCGCGCCTGTATTCCAATACTTGCTCGAAGGCCTGGTCGTCCTGATGGAGATTCCGCCTGACGAGATGCGCGTGGATTTGCAGGAGGATGGCGGCGATCCGTTCCAGCGCGAATACTGGCTCGATCCGCTGACCAATAATTAGGGCGTGTTGACTGTTGGACTCAGGTGTACTCAAGCGCGCGCCATTCGCGAGCGCAACGGCCAACACGACCTGAACCAGATCGTTACCACTTTTGCTCAGGGATGTGGTATGCTGAGTTGCAATCATGAGGGAGAATTTATATGGGCTTGAATAGTCCCCACGAAGCGCATATTCTGGTCGTAGAAGATAATGTGCCCAATTTCGTCCTGATTGCCCGTCTGCTGGCGCATATGGGCGTGAACCACTGCGAATGGAAAACGAGCGGCTGGCAGGTCGTGCAGTTTGCCGACACCCTGCCCCGGCTTGACCTGATCTTGATGGACATTCGCCTGCCCTACGAAGACGGGTACCAGGCGCTTCGCAAGATTCGCAGCCACCCGCGCCTGAGCGACACCCGTGTCGTGGCCGTCACCGCCGAGGCCAGCGAAGAAGAAATGCTTAAAGCTCAAAACGCCGGGTTTGACGGCTTCCTGGGCAAGCCGCTGGACCCAGATCGCTTCCCGGAGCAGATTCGCCGCATCCTGGGTGGGACCCCGGTGTGGGAATGGCGCTAGGGTGGGGCCAGCCTGCACCTTGGCCCGGTAACCGGCACCGGTACTGGCCCGGCGATAACAAGCTGCCCAGGATAACCAGCACCGAACTCATCATGCGGGGCGTTGGGCCTCTTGTGCTGTTACCAACAAACACGGTTAGACGTATTCCATGACACCCGAACTGCCTTTTGCACTCACCCTGGGCGCGATCACGTTTCTGCTGACCGCGATCTGGGGTGGTCCTTTTGTAGAAATTCTGCGCCGGCTGCGGATCGGCAAGCAAATCCGCGAGAGCGGCCCCCAGTCGCACATGACCAAGATGGGCACGCCCACCATGGGCGGCATTTTGATCCTGGTGCCCGTGATCGCGATCACGTTGGGCCTGAACCTGGCACGCCTGGTCCAGCAAGAGATCACTGGGTCGAGCATCCTGCTGCCGCTGTTTGTGCTGGTTGGCTTTGGGGTGCTGGGCGCAATTGATGATCTGGAAGGCATCCGGGGCCGGCGTGAACGGGGCGAAGGCATCAGCGCGCGGACCAAGTTCGCCGGGCAGTTGGTGCTGGCCATCATCGCGGCAGTGGTCATGGCCTATGTCGAAGGCGGCTACCAGAACGCCAACGGGGTGTTTGTGCCCATTGTGCCCGACTTTGTCGAACTGCCGCCCCTGGTCTGGATACCCATCGCGGTGTTCATCATCGTGGGCAGCAGCAATGCCGTCAACATCACCGACGGGCTGGACGGCTTGTCGGGCATCATCACCGCCAGCGCATTCGCGGCTTTCGGCGTCATCGCACATTTGCAGGGGCAGGTATTCCTGGTGCAATTTGCGTTTATCCTGGTGGGAGCCTGCTTCGGTTTTTTGTGGTATAACGCGCACCCGGCTCAGATGTTCATGGGCGATGTGGGGTCATTGGCGCTGGGCGCGGCGCTGGGCATGATGGGGTTGATGACGGGCCAGTGGCTGCTGCTGCCCATCATTGCCGTGATCCCGGTCGCCGAAATCGTGAGCGTGATCCTGCAAGTGAGTTACTTCCGGCTGAGCAATGGCCAACGGCTGTTTCGCATGACGCCCATTCACCACCACTTCGAGCTGCTGGGCTGGAGCGAAACACAGGTCGTGCAGCGTTTCTGGCTGGTCGGCATCCTGGCCTC
>JAADYV010000042.1 GCA_010092855.1 Chloroflexota bacterium
ACGCGGTAGTGCTTCCCCTCGTAGGTAACCTGGCCTGGTTCGGTCCACATCCGCTTCAGGATTTCAAGCGTATCTTCCAACTGCTCAATGCGGATGCCGGGGCGCGGGTAGGGGTAGCCATAGGCATGGTATTCGTCTTCCTTCCAGCCCGCGCCAATGCCCATGATGAAGCGTCCGCCCGTCAGCGCGTGCAGGGTGGCTCCCATCTTGGCCAGCAGTGCCGGGTTGCGATAACTCTGGCCCAGCACAATCGGGCCAACGTGCAGTTGTGGCCAGCGCGCGGCAAGATAGGCCAGCACCGTCCACGCCTCATACGTCGGTTCGTCGCCCCAGAAGAAATGATCGGTCATCCAGATGCCATCGAATGTGCCGGTCAGATCGCCGAGAACGGTATCGGTAGTTTCCTTCCAATGCCAGATTTGTCCCTTTGGCGGGCCAAAGGGCAGCGATAGCCCAAACTGTACCGTCATCGTGTTTTTCTCCTCCCCTACTTCATGACAGAACCAATTCCAATCCCGCGTTGATGTCGTCAACCACGTCGTCGGCTACTGGGGCCAGGGCTGCGCGCTTTTCAGGATGTGGCGAGACTCCAACGGCCCGAAAACTGGTTTTCAGCCCGACCTGACGCAGCAATCCCACCGCTGACCGGACGGCGCGGATCCCGCCGGTGGAGTCTTCAAAGACCGTGACGTGCAGGGCTTCGCCGCGCAACTCGGTCAATGGGCTGCTTAGCCTGGCGTGCTCGAACAGGTCCGCCGCGGCCAACAGCGCGGACATTTCGGTCCCGGATGCTGCCGCACCAATGGCCGCCAGCGCCTGCACAGGTGCCGGTTTGATGTATTCCGGTGCGCTGCGCCCGTGTTGTGCTGCCAGCCAGCTAACCCGCCCCTGCCCGATCAGCACCACGTCTTCCAGGTGAAGGAGTTCGCGGGCGAGTTCGGCTTCCGGTGTATAACCCATTGGGGCAACACCGGGAACATCTGCCGGGGGTAGACTGGGGCGCGCGGTGTAGATCGCGGTTCCATGCTCATTCCCGGCTGTCCAGTCTAAGAGTGCGTCCCGGCTGTCATCATCCAGCAGCGGCGCATCGTGTGCAACCAGGTAGCTTTCACTCTCGAACGGTGGTACCTGGCCGTAGGTCGTGGTGAACTGCGCGCTGCCCAGCGTTAACGCCTGGAACATGCGCGTGGTCGGCGTGATGATGTCATACACATTCGCCAACAACTCGGCCAGCAGCGGTAGCGCCGCTGTGTCTGCACGTCCCGCCAGCAGTTCCAGGTATAGCGCGGACGGTACATGCCCATCGTTGTTGTGGTGGGCAATGTCCCGCGCCATTGCCATGAAATCCGGACGCGGAACGGATGCTGTCGCCGCTCGCAGCGCAGACAGCGTTGCGCTCAGGGACGGACGGCGCAGCGTGGGATTGTGTTCCAGGGCGGCCAGCAACAGCGCGCTGGCACACATCGCCCCGGAATCCCATTCGTTGGTGATGCCGCACGCTTCGAAAACGGCAATCTCGTCGTGGCTTAACTCCACCGGGGGCAAGCCCATCTGTGCGGCAAAATGATCGACGGTGGCACACAGCGCGGCTTTGTAGCCCGCCGGGTGCACCAACACACCATCAACGTCCAACAGAATCAAGTGGCGCATCGGCTGCTGAGGTTACTCCTGGTCCGCTGTTTTTTGTTGTTGGTAGGCGTCGTAATCTTCCCGTTCGACCAACTTGCCACCGCTGATGTCGTGGCTGGTCATTTGGCGATTGCGGTCAAAGGTGAATTCTGCTTCCATGCGGTCAAATCCCCGCTCGCCCACCACTACCTTACGCACGTAGAAGCCGCCGGTGTCGGCCCGCGATAGGTCGTTATATCGGTGGATGCGCAACTGGATGACCTCACCAGTTTGGTTCGACTGGATGTAGAGATATATTCCATCACGATCCTGGGATTGTTCGCTGCTGCCGAATAGTTTTTTTAAGAAACTCACTGCAAGCTACCTCCTGCAACAATTATACGGCGCAAGCATACCACAGTCCGTCGCCCCAGACGATTGTAGTTTCGGCCCAAAAAGCTATAATTACACTGGAGTATGTAATCATAGTCTTGGTAGTGTTGACATGTTCGCCTGAGAACGACGAATGCCTGCGTGTGAATGTCAACATGGCCTTGTCAGCATGTGGTAGAGATGCTATAATGCTCGCATCTTGGGCGCGTAGCTCAGCTGGTTAGAGCGCACGGTTCACATCCGTGAGGTCAGGGGTTCGAGTCCCTTCGCGCCCACTCCAGATCAAGATGCCGCAGGTAGCATGGGTTACCGATGCGGCATTTTAGTTTTTCTGAAGAGAATTTCTTTGCAGACATTGCCTGCTCTACACCGTTTGGACAAAGCCCTCTTTTGGATTCGGTGGCTGTTCGTTGCCAGCGCGCTTGTCCTCGCACTGCTGTCCGACGAAACGATCCTCGGCGCGGACATGTCTCAGGCGGACTATCTGCCGGTGGGCCTGGCGATGGCTGTTTTGGGAAATGTGTTGCTGGGCGGGTTGGCGCTGTGGCGCACGCCGGGTGATGGATTGCTCGGTGTGGTGAACATCGTGGTGGACAGCGGGCTGGCAGCTTTATTTGTATGGGTGTACGACGGTGCAGCGGCTCCGTTATTGGTGTTGGGGACGTTGGCCATGCTGACCGGGGCATATCGTTTCGGGTGGCATGGTGTGCTGCTGTCTGCGGTGCTGCTGGCCGCATTGAGCGGCACTGCGGTGTTGCAGGCGGACGATCTCACCAGCGCTCAAACGATCAACTGGGGCCTGAGCCTGGGATTTTTGGCGTTGTTCGGTGTGTTGGGCGTTGTGCTGCGCTACGGCGGGTTAACCCCCGGCGGAGGTCGGGCCATGCTTAACGAACTGGAGGCCGAAGCCCTCCGGTTGCGCGAAACGCGCGAACGGGCGCACGCAATTTACCAGGTAGCCAATACCCTCAGTCACCTCGACTACACCCGCGTACTGGATGCTGCGCAAGATATTGGTATGGTGGGGTTGCGCGATTCTGCTGCCAGCGAAAGGCTGATCAGCATGGTGCTGCTGTTTCAGGGCAGTGATAACCAACTGCGTGTGGTGACCTCCCGACGGTTGACGCGCGCCGATCACCAGGCTGCAGTGCCGGGACGCCGGGGCGTGTTGGGCCTGGCGCTCAAACAGGCCGAGCCCGTTTTTGGCGGTGATCCCAGTCGCGATCCTGAGTTGCGCTATTTTGTCGCCTTTCAGCGCGCCAAGTCCGTGCTGGTTATCCCACTGCGCGCAGGCTTTGACAACTATGGCGTGCTGGTCTTTGGGTGCGACCAACCCAACGCTTTTTCTGAGGAACATCTCGAACTGATGACGGCGATTGGCACCCAGGCGACCATGTCGCTGCAAAACGCGGTGTTGTATCAAAATCTGGTCGACGAAAAAGAGAAAATTGTAGAGGTGGAGGAAGACGCGCGCAAGAAGCTCTCGCGTGATCTGCACGACGGCCCAACGCAGAGTGTGGCCGCGATTGCGATGCGCGTGAATTACATTCGCCGTTTGCTCGAACGCCAGCCCGAGCAGGCTAACGAAGAACTGTGGAAGGTCGAGGAGCTGGCGCGGCGCACCACCAAAGAGATTCGCCACATGCTCTTCACGCTGCGCCCGCTGGTGCTCGAAACACAAGGTCTGATCCCGGCACTGGAGCAACTGGCGGTCAAGATGCGCGAGACTCACGATTTTGACATGATTCTGCAGGCGCAGTCCATTGTCGAAGACCTGCTGGATACCAATGCCCAGGGCGTTGTTTTCTACATCGTTGACGAAGCGGTTAACAACGCGCGCAAACATTCCGAAGCCGAACATGCCTGGGTGCGGCTCTACCAGCGCCAGGAGTTTGTCGTGATCGAGATCGAAGATAACGGGATTGGGTTCGACGTAGGAGCGATGCACGCCAACTATGACCAGCGCGGCAGTCTGGGTATGATTAACATGCGCGAACGGGCCGAACTCGTCGAAGGCACGCTGCGCATACACAGCGCCGCCGGACGCGGTACCAAGATTACCATCCTGATTCCTGTGCAATCTGATGGCAGCTCAACGGGCGATGGGAGCAGTCCTCCCCCCCTCGATCTAAGTGTTCAGCAGCAGTAGTCAATCGTGTAAGATGCTCGGCCTGATCCGGTTTTCCCCAGTTTGGTGGTTTTCCTGATCAGCATCCCCGAAAAGCTTTATACTCTGTGGTGAGTTTGACAACCCGAATTGAGAAATTGCCTATGTCTGCCGAGTTTGTCGCGCGTACCTTCGAACAATCAGATTATGCTTCCCCGCTGCGCTATGTGTGGTCGAACATGCGCCGCCATCCCCTGATGATCGTGTTGATGATCGCGGGTGCGTTTACCAACGCGGCACTGGCGTCGGTCGTGCCCGTGCTGACCGGGCTGGCGGTCAATATCATCATCGAAGATGAAGACCTCACGCGGGTCGCATGGTTGGCCGTAGCGATTGTGGGCAGCCAAATTGTACGTGGGGCGGTGCAATTCCTGCGCAACTACTCCACCGAAACCTTTGCTCAGCGCATCGAACGCGATGTGCGCGACGAACTGTATGTGAGTTTGCTGGGCAAGAGCATGTCCTTCCACGATTCCCAGCCGGTGGGCGAGATCATGGCGCGCGTGACCAACGATGTGCGCGAGATAAACTTGATGATGAATCCGGGCCTGAACCTGATCATTGGCTCGGGCATGTTTATTCTGTTGCCGCTGCTGGTTGCGCCCAGCATTCATCCGGCGCTGATCCTCACGCCACTCGCCTTTGTGATCATCTATGTGGTGGTGCAGTTCCGCTACGTCCGCGCGCTGCACCGAGTTGCCCAGGATGTGCGCGCCAGCTTTGGCCAGATGAACGCCCGTCTGGCAGAAACACTCGACGGGGTCGAAGTGGTAAAAGGCGCGGCGCAGGAAAAGCAGGAGATCGTGCACTTCAACACGCTGGTGGACCGGGTGCGTGGGTGGTTTGTGCTGCAAGGCGACATAGAGGCGCGCTACTTCGCGATTCTGCTGTTGGGTTTGGCGTTGGTCGGTGGCTTTTTGCACTGCATCCACCTATACCAGATTAACGCCATTGACGCCGGGGATTTTGTAGCCTTCATGGGCCAACTCAGCCTGTTTGGTTTCCCAGTGTTCACGTCGATATTTTCGTTTTCGCGCCTGGCTTCCGGCCTGGCCAGCGCCGAGCGCATTCTGAATATCATCACCACCACCACCGACCTGGACCAAAATGCCGCCGGGCATGAGGCCCCCATCCAGGGCACGATTACATTCGAAAACGTAGACTTTGGTTATATCGATAACAAGCAGGTGCTGCATGGCATATCATTCACCATCCAGCCGGGGCAGACGGTGGCTATTGTCGGCCAGACAGGTTCCGGCAAGAGCACGCTGACCAAGCTCATCAACCGCACCTACGACGTGGACGCGGGGCGCGTGCTGGTGGATGGGGTCGATGTGCGCGACTGGAACCTGGCGGCGCTGCGTTCGCAGATCAGCATCATCGAGCAGGAGATTTTTCTGTTCAGTCGCTCGATTACGGATAATATCTGTTTTGGGAAACCCGACGCGATACCGGAGCAGGTGATGGAAGCAGCCAAGAACGCGCAAGCCCACGAGTTCGTGATGGCTATGCCCAATGGGTACGATACCGTAATCGGCCAGCGTGGGGTAACCTTGAGCGGTGGCCAGCGCCAGCGGCTGGCGATTGCGCGTGCCTTCCTGACCGATCCGCGCATCTTAATACTGGATGATAGTACCAGCGCCATCGACAGCGCCACCGAGGATCGCATCCAGAAAGCGATCTGGTCGGCGGCGGAAGGGCGTACCACGCTGCTGATAACGCATCGCCTGTCACAGATTCGCTGGGCGGATCACATCATGGTGCTGCGTCAGGGTCGCATCGTGGCACAAGGGTCGCATGAAGACCTGCTGCATTCCTCCGAGGCATATCGCCGCATTTTTGTGCGCTACGAGGGTCTTGAAACCGAAGAAGTGCACGCAAAGTAGGAAACGAACTATGGGTGTTTTTGGTGGACTTGACCAGGATAAATATGATCGCCAATATTCAGATAGTTACCTTTTCCGACGGCTAGCGGATTACTTCCAGGGGCAGGCGCGTCGTGTGGTAATTCTCTCGGTGATGGGATTGGGCGTATCAGTGGCGCTAGCCCTGGTGCCGATCATCATTGCCGAGGGTATTGATGCGCTGCAAACCGATGCAGGTACCGGTTGGCTGGCGCTGTTGATCGGCGCGCTGCTGGTTACAGTCGTGGTGCAGTACGCGGGCAATTGGCTGCGGCGGCGCATGACTAACCGTATCGTCGCCGACCTGACCGCCGACATGCGCAAAGATGCGTTTAAGGCTGCTGTCGAGCGCGACATGGCGTTCTATGACGAAAACAAAACCGGCAAGGTGCTTAGCCGCATCACCAGCGATACTGATGTGTTTGGCCAGGTGTTGATTTTCAGCGCGGACATCGTCAGCCGCGTGGTGGAAGTGATCATCCTGGCAGTGGTGCTGTTAAACCGCAACGTGCTGTTGACCCTGATTTTGCTGGGGTTTACGCTACCAATGGTGTTGGCGACTTCATATTTTCGCCGTCTGGCGCGCCGGGTGACGCGCCAGGGTTCACGCGCAATGGCCGCCGTCAACGACAATATCCAGGAGACCGTGACCGGCATCACCGTCGCCAAAAACTTCCGCCAGGAACGAATGATCTACGACGAGTTTGTCAGCGTCAACGAGCAGTCTTACGCGATCAACATGCGGCGGGGTGTGGTGCTGGCGCTGGTGTTCCCGGTGTTGAATGCATTAGCCGGGGTTGCTACTGGCGCGATAGTGTTCTTTGGGGCACGGCAGGTGGTGGACGGTGCGCTGAGCGTCAGTATATGGTATCTCTACATCCAGGCAGTGGATCGCTTCTGGTTCCCGCTAATCAACATCGCGTCCTATTGGAGCCAGTTCCAGCAGGCGATGAGTTCGCTGGAACGCATCTTCGCCCTCATCGACGCCGAAAACGTGGTTCAACAGCAGGACGCCGTCGTGCCGGGGGAAGACCTGGCAGGCCAGATCGCGTTCGAAAACGTGGTATTCGAATACACTCCTGGCGCGCGGGTGCTGGATCATTTTGGCCTGACTATTCAACCCGGCGAAAACATTGCGTTTGTGGGACACACCGGCGCAGGCAAAAGCACTCTTGCCAAGCTGATCATGCGTTTCTACGAATTCCAGGGCGGGGCCATCCGCGTTGACGGGCACGATATCCGGTCCTTTGATCTGCAGGCCTATCGCAGCCGGTTGGGATTTGTGCCCCAACAGCCGTTCCTGTTCAGCGGGACCATCAAGGACAACATTCGGTATGGCAGGCCGGACGCGACCGACGCCGAAATCGAAGCCATTGCCTACAGCATCGGTAACGGCGAGTGGATGGAAACGCTGCCGGAAGGGTTGCAGAGCGACGTGGGTGAGCGCGGCGCGCGCCTAAGCATTGGCCAGCGCCAGTTGGTGAGCCTGCTGCGCGTGCTGGTGCAGCGGCCCGCCGTGTTCATTTTGGATGAGGCGACCGCCAGCGTGGACAACTTCACCGAGCTGCAAATCCAGGAGGCGCTGGAGTTGATTCTGGCCCGGTCCACGTCGATCCTGATCGCACACCGCCTGAGTACCGTGCGCAGTGCAGACCGGATCATTGTGCTGCGCGAGGGCAGCATCATCGAAGAGGGTAACCATGGCGCCCTGATCGAGCAAGGCGGGCATTATGCCGAGCTGTATAATACCTATTTCCGTCACCAATCGTTGAGTTACGTTGAGAACGCGCGGGCATTGTTGGCGGACGATGCTGCTGCACGGTAGCCGCGCGACACGATCCAGGCGGGTCTTTTGTATGGACTAGAGGGAAGAGCGCATGTCTGAAGGGAGCAGCCTAAGTCATTCCGCAGCGCAAGTCGCCAGCTTGATTGAGGAAGCAGCGACCAGTATTGTTGATACGGTCCTGAACCGATTCTATGCTATTCATCTCCACTTGCACAGCCAGCACGATGCTGCTGGGAAACGCTTGCTGCGTGCAGAGATACTCCACCACCTGGAAGCGTTAACTGCTGCGATTCGCCATTCAAATCCTCGCACATTAGCCGACTATGCGCAGGGGATGGCAGGTGACCTGGCCTCACGCAGAACAGGGTACAATCTGGCGCACCTGCTAGAACTCATCGGGCAAGAGATTCATGAACGACTGGGGGAGGAGGTCTGGCACAGCGTACAACCACCTTTGGATGCAGCCTTGCGTGCGCTAAACGGAGAGCCGGGTAATTTGCCCCTGGTGACTGAGATCTCGCCCGTCGCGGTGATGCAAGCCTATCTGCAAGCCGTGTTGAACGGGGACCGGCTGGCAGCGCAGGACGTGGTGCTGAGCGCGATTGCCCAGGGGCTGACGGTTCGCCAGGTGTACCTGGACGTGTTTCAGCCCGCGCTGTACGAAATCGGGGCTTTATGGGAGCAGGGGCAGGTGTCGGTTGCGCAGGAACATCTGGCCACCGTCATCACGCAAACGATCCTCTCCCGCATCTACACCGATGTGACCCTGACACCGCGCAATGGACGCTCGGCGATTGTCGCCTGCCTGGACGAGAATTACCACGAAATTGGGCCGCGTATGATCGCGGATTTTCTGCACATGGCGGGTTACGACACGCGCTTTCTGGGTGCCAACACCCCGCGCGAAAGCTTGCTGCACATGATCGACGACATCAAGCCGGATGTAGTGGGACTGCCTTCTACCATGCAGCATCATGTGGACGTTGTACAGCAAGCCATAGAGCACATTCGCGCTGATTTCGCCTCGTACCGCCCCACGATTATGGTGGGCGGCATTGCCTTTAACCTGGTGGATGGGCTGTGGCAGCGTGTGGGCGCAGACGTATGGCGATCCGATGGTGGTCAGGCGGTGGATGAATTAATCGAGACAGCAGGTGGCTGGTAATGCCGAACTCATACGATCACCTGTGGTCCAACTGGGGCGAGCAGATCGCGGCATTCGTGGAGGGGGGACAGGCGCTGGCGGTGGGAGTCTTTGCTGTCAGCGGGCACCCCCAATACCTGAATGCTGGAATGCAGTTTTTGTTGGGTATGGAGGACGAAACCAAGCCAGCTACCGAGCGTTTTGTCGTTCCGCCCTTTGAAAAACTGTGCGACGAGGTGGCAAACAATGATGCGAATGATGTTGTGCACGTGGTTTATGAGGGCTGGTTAACGTTTGGTGGAGCAGGCGTTCCCCATCGTTCGGTGCGGGGCAGCGTCCGGCGCATGGGAGACGTGCTGCTCGTGCTGGCCGAACATGACGTGGTCCAGTTGGAGCGCACCAACCGCGAAATCACCCAACTCAACAGCGAGATCACCAACCTCCAGCGCGAACTGGCCTTGCGCAAGCTGGAACTTCAGCGCGCCCTCGATGACCTGCGCGAGACGCAAACCATGCTTATTCACGCCGAAAAAATGAACGCGCTAGGCCAACTTGTAGCCGGGGTTGCGCACGAGATCAACAATCCGATTTCGTTTGTGAACAGCAATCTGCACAGTTTGCGGCAAACCCTCGGCGACATCACGGGGGCCTATCGCCAGTTAGAGGAGTTGGTTCTGGCGGATGCAGTGCCCGAACACGTGCACGCCGTCCACGCCATCCGGCAGAAGGCGGACCTGGATTTTGTGCTGGCGGACCTGGATGACCTGTTTCATGGATCGTTGACAGGCTTGCACCGGGTGAAGAAAATCGTCGAAGACTTGCGCACCTATTCGCGTCTGGACGAAGCCGAGTTCAAATCGGCTGATTTGCAGGAAGGCATCACCAGCACCCTGGCCATTGTACAGCCCGCGCTCCACAATCGCATTTCGGTTACAGTGGATTTGGACGATCTCCCGCCGATCCACTGCTACCCCGCCGAACTGAACCAGGTGTTTATGAACCTGATCGTCAACGCGGCTCAGGCCATCGAAGGCCAGGGCACGATCACTATTCGAGGGCGGGATGCTGGGGGCGAGATCGTGTTAGCGTTTGAGGACAGCGGCGCTGGGATTCCAGCCGGGCATATCGACCGAATCTTCGAACCATTTTTCACCACCAAGCCGGTTGGCCAGGGCACCGGGCTGGGGTTGGCGCTCGCCTATCGCATCGTAACCGAACATCATCAGGGTGCCATGCGGGTCCAGTCCACGCCTGGCCAGGGCACGACCTTTACCATTTCTTTGCCAAAGGATTTGAGGCATGAACGATGAGCAAAACAATACATTGCTGATCATTGATGACGAGGCGCAAATAACCAAAGCGCTGTTTCGGCAGTTCCGGCGAGATTACACCGTGTATACGGCTATCAGCGCCGAAGAGGGCTACCAGATCATGTCTGAAACCCCGGTGCACGTCATCATCTCCGACCAGCGGATGCCGGGCATGACCGGCGCGGAGTTTTTTTCCCGCATCAAAGGTGACTTTCCCGATGCAATCCGGCTGCTGCTCACCGGTTACGCCGACATCGAAGCCGTGATCGCGGCCATCAACGACGGCAACGTGTTTCGCTACATTACCAAGCCCTGGGACCCGGTCGAGCTGGAAAATATCGTGCGCCAGGCATTTGAGCGCTATGAACTGATCATTCGCAACCGGTGTTTGCTGGAAGAACTGCAGGAAGCAAACGCGCTGCTGGAAGAACGAGTCCGGGCGCGCACGGCAGAACTCTCGGCAGCGAATGAACGCCTGAACGAACTCAACGACCTGAAAAACGAGTTCATGGGCATCGCGGCGCATGACTTGCGCTCGCCCCTAAGCGTGATCCAGGGGTTTGCCAGCATGATGCTGCGGCACGGGCACCTGGATGCAGACGAACGCCACGAATACCTGACCATCATCGTGGAATCGGTCGAGCAGATGATCCGGTTGCTGAATGATTTGCTTAGCATCACGGCCATCGAATCTGGCAAGCTGCGCTTGCGGCCCGACCCTGTTGACGTGGCTGCTTACCTGGAGCGCATTGTGCTGCTCAACCGGCGGATTGCCGAGGAGAAAGATATCGCGCTGGTCACCGATCTGGAACCCGACTTGCCGCTGGCGGTTTTCGACCCGGACCGGATTCAACAGGTCATGAACAACCTGCTTAGCAACGCCTTCAAATTCTCCGAACCGGGGACGACTGTCACGGTCCAGGCGATGCAAATGGACGATGGCATTGAATTTGCCGTGACTGACGAGGGACAGGGAATTCGGCCCGATGAGTTGACCCGTGTGTTTGAAGCCTTTCAACGCGCCAGCAGCAGAGCTACGGCAGGCGAATTCAGCACGGGTCTGGGCCTGGCGATCTGCAAGCGCATCGTCGACTTGCACCGTGGCACCATCAGCGTAGAGAGCGAAGTCGGCCTTGGCAGTCGCTTTTTCTTCTG
>JAADYV010000325.1 GCA_010092855.1 Chloroflexota bacterium
CTCTTCGACCATCTCGGTTTCTTCGACAGCCTCTTCGACGGCTTCTTCAGCCTCTTCGACCATCTCGGTTTCTTCGACAGCCTCTTCGACAGCCTCTTCGACGACTTCGTCAGTCTCTTCGACGGCCTCTTCGACGACTTCGTCAGTCTCTTCGTCAGGCTCTTCGGTTTCCTCGACGACCTCAGGCGCAGGCGGCACCAGCACGGCGTCGATGACGTAGATCACGCCGTTGTCGGCGGGCAGCGTCCCGACGATCATGATGCCGTCGATCATCGCCAGGTCTTCGCCCTCAACCGTCGGCACAAGCTCGTTGTCGGCCAGGGTCATAAACACAGGTGCGGGGTCAGCGGCCAATTCTGCGCCACTATAAACGCCCTCAACCACGTGGTTCTGCAGGATCGTCACAACCACGTCTTCTTCAAACCCTTCGAGGTCGGCTGCAATCAGTTCAAACGCCGCATTGTTCGGCGCAAAGACGGTAACTTCGTCTTCCAGCGCAGAGAGCAGGTCGTTATCACTCAGCAGGCCAACTACGGTTGTGAGGTCGTCGCGACCCGCAGCAACTTCCACTAGAGTGGGTTGCGGCAGCAGCACAGCGTCGATAACGTGGATCACGCCATTCGCCGCCACAATGTCAGGCATCGCAACATTCGCCGTGCCACCGCTCTCGTCGGTCAGCGTAACCGCATCGCCGTCGATAGCGACGGTGATCGTACCAGTCTCGACGGTTACGACCGGCTCATCAGGATTCAGGGCAGCGCTCATCACGGTGCCTTCGACGAGGTGGTAGCTCAGCAACCGCGTGAGGAAGTCGGAATCAACGGTAAGCTCAACTTCGCCTGTCTCAGTCATTTCGATGGTCAGCGCATCGAGTTGTTGTGCAGCAGCCATAAACGCGGCATCTGTCGGGGCGAAGAGCGTGTATTCGCCTTCGGCCAGGTCTTCGGACAGACCAGCGTCAGCAATCGCTTGCAGCAGAATGAGAAAGGTGGGTTCATCTTGACGGCCCTGCTGACTGATCAGGGTATCTGGAATAGATACGAGTGCAGGCCCGGTTTCGGTTTCGGCGGTATCCTCCGCACCTTCGTCCGAGGCTGCACCGTTACCGGTTTCACTTTGGGCAGCCGGTTCGGGCGTGTCGTCGTCACCATCATCGTCATCGCCACAGGCAGCCAATACCAACATTGCGATCAAGGCTAAAATCATAAGAAGCCCGATCAAACGATTCTTTTTAAACATTGCCTCTTTTCTCCTCAAGCATATGCAAACGGATACAAGGACGGCTTATGTAAATGGAGATATGTGTGCTGGTCTGACCCCAGCGTGCTGACTATAATACTATGTTCTTCAAATTTGGTGTAAATTTCATTTTGGCTGTTTTGCCTCACATGCACAATACTATATGGTCGGGGTGCATAAATCGCCGTTGAAAAGCATCGGGATTGTGCTATACTGACTACCGTCGGGCGTGTAGCTCAATTGGCAGAGCTGTGGCCATTTAAGCCATAGGTTGGGGGTTCGAGTCCCTCCACGCTCACAAACGGGGGGCGATCCATATTGCAGCGGATCGCCCTTTCGTGTTGGACAGGCCAGAGGGACGGGCAGGCGCGTGCAGCTTGGGAGAGAAATCGATGCGGACGACACGACAGAGCGGGATGATCACGTTAATGGCCCTACTGATAGGGCTGCTGGTGCTGGGAACGGTGCCGGTGCCGGGCGTGCGAGGACAGGGAACCGCCGTCCCAGAAGTGTACGCTGAGGCCATCGGTCAGGCCAATCTGCGCAGCGGGCCCGGCATCGAATACCCGGTAGTGGGCGAGATCGCGGCGGGCACCCGCTACCGCGTCCTGGTGCGTCACATTCTGGTCCCCTGGCTGCAAATCGAATATCTCCCGGCTCCATCCGGCCAAGCGTGGGTGTACGTCGACCTGGTGACTGTGACCGGCGGTATTGGCCTGGTGCCAGCGGTGGATGACTTTCCCGCGCCAGACAGCGCTACACCGACCCCGCCGCCGTCATTCACGCCAACCGAAGCATCGGCCCCGGTTGACGATGCCCCATCCGCCATCACTAATACCCCCCCACCGCCCACCACCATCAACGGGCCAACGGTCACCACGCAGGGTGACGCCAACATCCGCTTCGGCCCCGACATCAGCTATGCGTCGATTGTCAAGGTGCCAGCGGGCAGCACGTTTCGCATTCTGGAGTTCCACAGCCAGTTTGCGTGGGTTCACATCGCCGTGCCGGAATCACCGACCGGCAGCGGGTGGGTTTACCGCGACATTGTCGAGATCAATGGCGACACCAGCCTGGTGCCCACTACCAGCGCGACCACCTTTAACCTGCCGACCCTGACTCCGACTCCGCAGACAGTCAGCGTCAACTACGCCCCCTGGAACGGTGCCCTGGCCCCCTCCGGCGAGCTGGCCAACACGCTGGGTGCGCAGATGGACCAGTACCTGCTGGACCAGGGTTTCGCGCCCTATTCGGACCAGTTTGCCAGCGTGTTTGTGCTCGACCTGCGCACCGGCGACAGTTTTACGCTCAACGGCAACATTGCCTACAGCGGCATGAGCCTGACCAAAATCCCGATCCTGGTCACGTTTTTCCAGCGGATCAACCGCCCCCTGACTGCTGACGAGGCGTACCTGGTGGCGGATACCATGATGTGCAGCGAGAACCTGACCACCAACCAACTGCTGGAAATCATTGGCGAGAGCGAGCCGCTGACCGGCGCACAGCGTGTGACCGCCACGATGCAGCGCCTGGGCCTGGATGGAACGTTTATTATGCGCCAGTACGTCACCGTCCCTGGCGAGGAACCGGTTGGCGTCGGCACGCTGACGACCAATGCGGATCAGGACATCGCCCGGCCTGACCTGTACAACCAGATGGTACCGCAGGATATCGGCTGGTTGCTGGCGGGCATTTACCAGTGTGCGCAGGATGGCAGCGGCTTGCTCACGGAGCGTTTTCCGGACGACATCACGCAGTTGGAATGCCGCCAGATGCTGTACGCGATGGACGGTAACGTGATCAACGTGTTTCTAGAAGCGGGAGTGCCCCCTGGCACGCGCGTGATCCACAAACATGGCTGGGTCGACGATACGCACGGTGATGCGGGGATCGTGATTGGCCCGCAGGGTGCCTACGTATTTGTGGCCACGATCTACGAAGACACCTCGTGGCTGGCGTTCGATCAGACTGCCGTCGTGATGGGCGAACTCTCACGGCTGGCATGGAACCACTTTAATCCCACAAATCCTCTGTCCGCATCACGTCCGGGGGTGGTGCCAGAAGCGTGTGATGCCCGCAGCTCGGACGCAATCTCGGCGCTGCTGTCCAGTTCGCTGCCGATGCCGGGTCCCTGACGACCATGCGCGTGCTGTTGATCGAGCCGTATGACACCGGCTCACATGCCGTCTGGATGCGCGGCTACCAGGCCCACAGCCGACATGACGTGCGTATTCTTAGCCTGGAGGGGCAGTTCTGGCAGTGGCGGCTGTTGGGGGGAGCGGTGGCGCTGGCGGAACAGTTCCTGGCGCTGGATTCGTCCGATCTCCCGGACCTGGTCGTAGCCTCGGACATGCTGGACCTGACAACGTTCCTGGCCCTGACCCGACCAATCACGGCGACGCTGCCGGTCGCGGTGTATTTCCACGAGAACCAGCTTACCTACCCGGTGGGTCCACGCCAGAAACTGCACCATCACTACGCCTTCATCAACTATGCCAGCGCCCTGGCGGCGGATACAGTGTTTTTCAACAGCGCGTTCCACCGCGACAGCTTTTTCGACGAACTGCCCCGGCTGTTGAAGCATTTCCCGGATCACAATGGCCTGCATCTGGTGGAGCCGCTGCGCGAGCGAAGCGCGGTGCTGCCGGTGGGCCTGGACCTGCACCGGTACGATGCCTTTCGCCCAGCGGAAAACACTACCCGCGCCGCGACGTGCAGCGGCGGAGTCCCGTTGATCGTGTGGAACCACCGCTGGGAATACGACAAAAACCCGGCGACATTCTTAACGACCCTGTACCAACTGGCTGAGGAAGGGCTGCCGTTCGAGGTGGCGCTGGTGGGTGAAAACGTGCGTCAGCAGCCCGCCGAATTCGAGGAAGCGCGCGACCGCCTGGGCAAACGAGTGGTGCAGTACGGGTACATGGAGTCGTTCGCGAACTATGCGCGGCTGCTGTGGGATGCTGACATCGTGATCAGCACCTCCAACCAGGATTTCTTTGGCATCAGCGTGGTTGAGGCGATTTACTGCGGCTGCTGGCCGATCTTGCCGGACCGGTTAAACTTCCCCGCGTTGGTGCCGGAGGGGTACCACCGCGACATGTTGTATCGTTCAGACGGGGGGCTGCTGCGCCGCTCGCGCGAGCGCGTGATCACCGCGGAGCCAGCGCCACCTGCACTGCGCTCACACGTCGCGGCGTTCGACTGGCGCACGCTGGCCCCGTGGTATGACACCGCATTTGCGGACCTGGCATCGCGTAAGTTGCGCTGAGTCCGGCCACGCTGTAAAGGTGGGAAGATTACCGCACAACCAGCCACACGCCCACACACAGCACGCCGATTCCCAGCAAGCGCGATACCTCCATCGGTCGGACTTCGGCACCAAACAGACCAAACTGGTCAATGACCACACTGATCAACATCTGACCGGCGACGACCAACACAATGGTCGGCACAGCACCAACACGCGGTATCGAGAAACTGACCGCGCTGAGCACAACCAGCCCCAACGCACCCGCCAACAGCGCATACCAGGGCGCGCGCTGCCATTGCGCGAGATTGCCGCCCCGCTGCGTCACCAGCACCAGGGCAGCAGCAACAGCCCCACCAAAGTGTACGATAAACGCGCTTTCCATCACGCCCACGCGCTGGCTGATCAGGCTCGCTAACGGCGACTGAAGTCCGACAGCAATACCGCCCGCCAACCCAAACAACACTACAATTACCAGTACCGGCATTCCGTGCTCCTCCGCCACAGGTTGATTAACAAGCCGCGCTTGAGTATACGCCAGATCGCGTGATTGGATTGTTAGGAAAGTTGGGGTATTTTGTGATAGAACCAGATGCGCAGCCCGTCGGGATCATCGATCCCAAACGAACGGTGTCCCCAGGGCGCATCTTCCAGGCCACGCGCGATGGTCACACCTTTGGCCTGCAGGTGATCGTGCCACCAGTCGGCGCTCTCCACCTGGAGACTGAGTTCGAGATTGACCGGGCGGCCATCGGGTTCGGCTAAGTTCGCCAAATCGAGGATTTCCAGCGTCGCTATCCCGCCTGCCGAAAAAACCACCCCCCGGTTCTGCGGTTCCTCCCATTCCTCGATGGCGGGCATTTCCAGGTCCTGCTCATAAAAGCGGCGCATGGTGGCGAAGTTTTGCGTGTGACGGATAACATTAAACACCAGGGCATCCATAGGATACTCCATTTGACACTTAAATTACGATCAAATCAGAATATCGCACAAACGCCCGGTGTTGTTATGTGGCCTGTTCCTCGAGCGCCAGCACCGCCGCGATTCGTGCCACCTCACCGAGCGGCTGCCCCTGCGCGTCCACGGCCTGCATCGCCCCGCCGATGCTGCGCGTGCGCACCCGGCCCGGCGCGTAGGCGTTGTTGATGAGCTGCGGCGCATCCAGCAGCCCCAGCGCCACCGCCTGAGCCAGCACACGCGGGCTGACCAGCGGATCAGGTACGTCTGGCCCCAACGCGCGAATAGCTTCGATCAGGTGGTGCGTTTCAGCGATGAGGTCGTGCTTGCGCCGCTGGACCGCGGGATCAGTCGTCATGTCCGGATTGCCGCGCAGTGCTGTCTCGATCACTTCCTGGGTCATGATCGCGCTCTCGATCACCTCGTTCGCCGTCGCCGCGTGGTCCGCTTCGGTGTAGCCTACGATGTGCACGATGTGCGGCTGGACGGCCATTTGCAGCATGGTGCTCTGCGCCAGGTGCGCCCGCGCCCGGTCTGGGTCCACCGGGTAACTCAGCAGACCGGTGCGGACCTGGCGCCACGCGCGGAAAGTGTCACCGGTAAACGAGTCGATGATCTCGAACACGGCCAGCGCCCGCGCCAGGTCCATCGCGTTGGAAAGCTGTGGCGGACTCTGGAACATATACTGCACCAGGTAGTCGTGCACACCAAAATGCCGCGCGTTGTGCGCATACAGGTACGCCGACGCGCACACGACCACGTCTGGCGCGTCACGCATCCCCCAGTGATGCAGTTCATTGCCCTCGACCGGGATGTCGCGTTCGCCGTGCCAGCGCATCAGGTTTTGGTGCTCGCGGATCGACTGCTCCAGCGGCGACGGACCGCGCCCGTCCATCGCGTTAAACCAGAACAGCGACGTGGCGCACCAGGCGTTGTTGATGGTGCGCACCAGCATGTCGGCATAGCGCAGGTGGTCCGCTGTGCCGGAATACGAGCGCAGCAGCGGGTAGTTCCCACGACGGCTGGCGGCATACAGCGCGCGCAGGTCATCCTCGGTGCGGAAGGGCACCCCGCCTGCACCGATACTGCGCCGGTCTTGCAGCGCAGGTCGGAAGAAGTTTTCCTGCGCATCCTGGTCCGGCCCCAGCGAGATCACATCCAGCACGCCCGCCTCCGCAATAACCGAGATCCCGTCGACGGTAGGCATGATGGTCCGGGCGGGGATGCCAAAGTGGTGCCGCAGGATCGGCAGCGGCGCTTTCCACTGGATGCGCTCGATGACGTGCTGCGGGAAGTCGTCGGGCGTCGGTTCCGCTGCGATGTTGCCCTCCAGCGCTTGCCGGATAGTGTGCGACGGTTCCTGGCCGGAGAACACGACGTCGATGTAGTCGAATTCCCGCGCGACCGCGGCCACCGGCGGTGTTCCGCCAAAGAAAATCCGCTTCTGGCCCAGCACGCCCGCCGCCGCCAGCATCCCGCGCAGATCAGATAACATGATACGCGCGTTCTCCGGGGTGAGCCGGTAGCTGATACCGATCACGTCGGGATCGTGCGCCACCACCGCGTCCACAAACGCTTCGAGTCCGGTGGCGGGCCCGGTGAAGTAGGTGTCGTACCCCACGTCTTCGGCAACGGCCAGAAAGCGCGTCACGCCCGCCACGTGCACACAATCCCCCAGGCTGCCGGCTACGATGGTTTTGTGATGGGTCCCAGGGGTCATCTTGGCTGCCCGTTCTCCTCGTCCGGATGGGGATGAATGCTGCCGGTCTGTACCAGGCGCGTGATCTCGCGTAACGACAGACCGACCAAACCCATACGGTCCAGCGTCCGTCCCCGGTGGCGATAGTCCACGCCGTCGATGACACATGCGAGCTGGATCATGGCTTCCATCGCCCACACGTCCACGCCAAAACGCTTGCCCAGTTCGGCAATCGGCACCAGGCTGAAGGGCACATCCTCGAAGATGTAGCGGTGCCGCAGGCGACTCGGCGCGCGGATGCCCTTGTAGCCGGGGTTGTCGTGAATGGACTCGTACAGGTTGGCCCCGTGCGCAGAGTAAGCGCGCGCCAGCCAGTCACACGCGGATTCGGCGCGCACCCCTAGCGCCGTCGCCACTGTAACCCGCTCGCGGTCCAGCCGTTCGAGCATCTGCGCGGTGGAGGGCGTTACGCCATCAATGTAGAATTCGAAGTCACCGCCGGTGGCCTCGATCCAGCCTGCATTCAGCAGGGTCAGCGCCGGGTGGAAGACCGCGCCCATATTGTTCAGGCTGGTATACAGCACGTTAGGCGCGCTGATGAACTGTGGGTAAACCTCTTGCAGAATGTCGAGGACCTGTTCCGTGCGCGTGGCAGGGAGTGCGGCCAGCGGCACAGTGTTCTTGCGGCGGAAGATATGCGCCTGGGCCGGGCCGATGCTGCGGCTGGCGAACAGGAACGTTTCCGCCTCGGCGATCACCACGTCCGCCGTGCAACCCGCGTCTCTCAGCGCCTGGCGGAATTCGAACGCACCGCCCGTGCGCCCCGGATTCAACACCACCGTCTGCCCGTCCTGCAGATACGGTGCGGCGGCGATGGCGATGTCCCGGTGTGCAGAGGCTGGCAGCACCACCATCGCCACCTGGGCTCCATGCAGCGCATAGGCAATGTCGCTGGTGACCATTTTGAGCGGACCGAAATCTAGCCGCCCGTCTTCGAACGACACTTCGATGCCACCCCGTGCCGCGATGGCTTCAATATTCTTATAGGTGCGGTTATACAGGCGTACTGAATACCCGCGCAAGCCCAGGTCGGCAGCCATCCCTTTGCCACCATGGCCTGCTCCAATCACAGTAATGTTGAGTTCGTGTTCGTTCATGTCCTTTGCTTTCCACCACTCATTGTGTCGATCTAGCGTCGCCCCCGTGCGTACAATGGGGTCGGGAAGGGACCAAACAGCCCGCGACCTGCTGCTACCCTTTTTCAGTATTGACCTACCGGTGACCGGTTGATAACACACCATGTGCTCCTGGCTGAGAGGAAGCCAGAAGCAGACCTGTTTGGCCTATATCTACAATGAGCGGGACAGCGCTCTCCGGCGCGCCTGCCCCATTAGGCCGTGTTGACATTTGTACTCAGGAATTCGCCATTCACAGGCGAAAACGTCAACACTACCTAGTCGACATGTGGGTCAGTCTTCCATCACACTGAGAAAGTCGGCCAGAATCGTCTTCTGCCCAAAATCACCTGGAAACAGCACCTCAACTTCCTCGACATCCCCGCGATGACGGCTGCTGACGACCACACCTTCGCCATACTTGTTGTGCCAGACACACGTCCCGGCCTTGAAGCTGGGCGGGGGTTCAGCACGTTCTGCGCGGCGACGGCGATCTTGCGCTGCAGAAGCGGCGCGCTCCCAGGTGGTCATGCGCCGGTAAGCATCGCGTTCAACGGCGGCGGCTCCCGGCTTGGAGAGCGGCTGGCCTTCCCGCACTTCGGCAGGAATATCGTACAAAAAGCGCGA
>JAADYV010000326.1 GCA_010092855.1 Chloroflexota bacterium
AGCGCCTCGTCGGGCAGCACGGCGGCTACCTGGTCCGCGAAATGCGACTGTACGTAGTCGATGGCGGCCTGGCGGTGATCGTGGCGCAGGTAAGCATATGAGAAGCGACCTTCGCCGCCCAACCCACAGCGCAGCGTTTCCATCAACGGCGTGTGGTGCGCCAGGTTTATATAGTTGGGCACCGGCACATGACCGTGATCGGCGGTGAACATAAACAGCGTTTGCCCGTCGCCCACGCCATCTTCCAACAGCGCCGCCCGCAAATCAACCAGTTCCCGGCGGATTTCGGTGATGGTCTGCTCGGTGGTTGTGCCGTGCAGGTGCGAGATAGCGTCAACCCCGCTCCAATAGATATTAACAAAACAGCGCTTGCGCCGCGTCTCGCGCAGCAGATCGCGCAGCCCGACCCACAGGTCGGTATAGCCGAAGTGCCGCGCCAGGCCGTTGACGCCCCGGTGCATAATACGCGACAGCCCGGAGCCGTACAGGTCCTTTTGCAGCAGCAGGTGGGTGGGAACACGCCGCGTCGACAGCTCCTCGCCCAACGTTTTGACTGGCATGAAGTTGTCCAAGTCCATGCCCCAGTCTTCGAGGACTTCGGCGCGGTGTTTACCGAACAGGGGCCGGTAAAACAACATACTGACCAACATGCCCATTTCGCGCAGCATCAGGCGCGTGCCCACCATGCCGGTGGCCGACGGGCTGGCCCCGGTCCAGATGCTGGGCAGCGCGACGGCGGTCGTACTCGGCGCAATCGACGTGATCGGCGTCAGCGTGCCGTCGCCGGTCAGGTCGGCCACCACCTGGGCTGTCTCTGCGTCTTCGGCCATCACCTGCTGCAACAATCGCCAGCCCAATCCATCGCTGATGAACAACACCACGCGCTGCACCTGCCCCTGCAAATGGTGCCACAACCGGCCATCCAGCGGCGCGGTGCCCAATCTGCCGGTGGGCGGGCGGCTGTTGACGAGGTGCATGACCGTGTGCGCCAGGTTGCGGATCGACAGCCCGTCATAATAAGGGAAGACGACCTCGTCGGCCCAGGGCGCGTCGATGTGCAGCGGGCGGTGGGCGAGAATGGTGCTCTCGAAGGTGGCGGCCAGCGTGTCGGACATACAGACTCCTCAGCGGTTGTCAAACGACTATTCGGCGGCAAAATGCGGCTGTTGCCAGCAGCAATCCGAAGATTATAACGCAGACTGGCCCGGCCTCGCAGGGGAATTTTGGGCCAGTCTGCGGCGCAGGGCAGTTGGGCATGTGTGATCCTGGTATAATAGTGGAAACAGCACAAAGGATGTGGAATATGGTTCACCTGGAAATCAGCCCACACATTGCACAACGGCTCCAGGCGTTATCCGAGCAGGCCAGAACCAGCATTGATGAGTTGCTGCTGCGGCTGCTGGAAGACTACGGATCAACGCTCATATCAGATGATGCCGAGATGTCCGGCGGCGACTTGACCTGGACGGAAGACGAACTGGCCGAGATACTCCGCCCCACCGAACCTCTCACCGGCCAAGAGATAGTTGAGCAGGGTTTCATTGGCGGGTGGGAAGACCTGGGTATTGAAGATAGTGTGGCGTGGCTGGCACAGCAAAAAGCCAGCCGGAAGAAGAAACATCAGGTGTAGTTGCCCTGGTTGATTCCTCAATTATCATTGACATCCTTCGCCTTTATGCGCCAGCAGTGACCTGGCTGCAATCTCAAATCGAAGAAATCGGCATTACACGGTTTGTATGGCATGAGCTAATTGAGGGGAGCGAAAACAAAAACAAGCAACGTGCTGCTATTCGGGTTCTCAACAAATTTCGGTTGATACCCATCACCAACGACGATATTGAATGGGCAACTGCCACTCTATTACTACCTGAAAACAAATGCCGATGCTTCAGATTGCCTCATCGCCGCCACCGCATATCGACTACAGATTCCGCTCTACACTCGAAACTTAAAGCACTTCAGTCCGCTCCTAGGCCAGCTCGCGCAAACGCCATACTGACATTTTCCTGATCTTGCCTCGTTCGTTCAAGACAATGCTAGGTAGTGTTGACGTTTTCGCCTGAAATCAGTCTTCTGCTGAGTACAAACGTCAACACGGCCTATTGCTTCTCGGTAGCTTAGCGGTGGGGCGGGGCGGTTTGACAAAGCCTTTCGCCAGGGCCGGGTCTGGGGTACGATAGGCGGCGGAAAGTCACGTTGCAACACCATCACACAACAACAGGGACGAGACGCTATGGTAGCCTTTGATCCAGACAACGACGATTTTGAATTTCTGCCCGCCTACAGTGACATGGCCGAAAAACTGGCCGTCAACCGCACGGGCCGCCTGACGGGGGGCCAGCGCCGGATTCTGCTGGGAACTGGCAGCGTGGCGCTGGTGTTTTTGCTGTGCCCGATGATCTTCCTGGTGCAGATCGGGATCATGGTGGCGGGGGAAGGCGCGGACGTGCTGACTACGCTGGCGGGCGGCGGATTTGTGTTTTTTGGCCTGCTGATGGTGCTGGTCTTCGTGATCCTGATCGGCTCCAACGCGCACACCTTCCTCTCCGATGCGCTGCGCAAGCAACCGGTGCGCTATGCGCGGGGCGAACTGCGCGTGCACATGTCCGAGAAAAACCGGCCCGAACTCCCGTTTTCCTACATTGTGGACGACTACAGCTTCGCGCCGTATACCCAACCGGCAGACCTGCCGATGAAGGTCGGTTCGCCGTACCTGGTGTACTATGCCCGGCACAGCCGCATTTTGCTCAGCATCGCCGCGCTGGAGGCTCCCGACGCGGACCAATGGAAACCGGAATTCTGAGGGCGATTGCGTGGCCTAACCAACACACCCTTCCCACGATCACCCCGCCG
>JAADYV010000327.1 GCA_010092855.1 Chloroflexota bacterium
AGGTTGGATACGCCCCTACCAAAAACGGCGTTTTCGACCTTTTAGGGTTGTTTTGACCCCTATTGGATCAAAATGGATAAAGTCGAGCTAAAGTGACTCTTATCTCCCGCCGGATGTAGTTCTTACGAATGGGTGACGAGATTGGTCAAGAACGAGACGCAGAAGTCGCTTCAGCAGACTTCCGTTCTACGTAGCTGCGCCGCTTTCAGTAGCGAAGCGACTTGAGCCCCGCAGCGCATGGGGCGCAATGCTTTCCTTATCATAGAACGCAAATCGGGCAGCAAGATATGGAAATGCCCAACCGCGCGCCGGGATGTGGCACCGCGCCGCGTTGGTATATAATCTGCGGAGATTGTGCAAGGAGATTGTGCAAATTTGCACCGGGGCCGAGCGCCCCGGATTTATGGACGGGACGATACATACATGACATCAGGGGTACGCACACAACCGGCCACCGCCTCAACTGCCGGGCGACTCGCGGCGCTGCGGGAGCGGCTGGCCATGCTGGCAGTGCTGTTTAAGCTGCGCGTGGTGACGCTGCTGTTGTTCGCGGCGCTGGGTGGGGCCATGCTGGGCAGCGGGGGGGCGCTCTCGTGGGGCGCTTTCGGCCTGCTGATGCTGACCGGCGGCATGTCGGCGGCGGGAGCCTCGGCGCTCAACCAGGTGATCGAGCGCGACCGCGACCACAACATGACACGCACGCGCCGCCGCCCACTCGTCACCGGGCAGATCAGCCCGCGCGCTGTGCTGCTGGTCGGGGGTGGGATGGTGCTGCTGGCCAGCGGGATCGCGTGGGCAGTGGGCAACCCGGCCCTGGCGATCTGGCTGGGTTTCGGCGCGCTGATCTACGTGGGCGTGTACACCATCTGGCTCAAGCCGCGCAGCCCACTGAATGTCGTGATCGGGGGCGCGGCGGGCAGCGCTGCCATCATCAGCGGGGGAGCCGCCGCCGGCGCGTGGAACGATCCCGGCGTGATCGGGCTGGCGCTGCTGCTGTTCACCTGGTCGCCGATTCACTTCTGGAGCCTCGCGCTGGTTTACCGCGAAGACTACCGGCGCACGGGCTTGCCGATGCTGCCGGTTGTAGCATCACAGGATCGCGCGCTGTTCTGGATGCTGGCGCACGCGCTGGCGACAGGGCTGTTTGGACTGCTGCTGGCGCTGCACCCGGCGCTGGGCTGGGCGTACCTGCTGCCGGTGGGACCCGCCACGCTGTGGATGCTGCGCGAATCCGCCCGGTTGCGGCGCGACTATTCCGGCAAGCGCGCGCTGCGGGTGTTCACCGTCTCGAACGTGTACCTGAGTATCGTGCTGCTGGCGATTGTGGTGGTGACGCTGGTTGTGGGTGGGTAGTTGGTGGTTGTTAGTTCAAAGCGGGAAATCACGCCAGACAGACAGGGCAAATCGAACGTGTGATCCACCCTGCTGCCTGGCGCTCCGCCTAAATGACCGGCTCGATGAGGAAGCGGCCAACGACCACAACCAGGGCCAACGTCATCAACACGAGATTAATGACCACATTCGGCACAATTTCACTGCGCCGGATGTGCGTATATGCTGCGCCAATCATAACGAGGACCAACCCCACCGCTGCGAGTGGCGCGAGCACCGGCAAAATCCCCAGCAGCATCGGCAAAATAAGCCCGATTGCCGCCAGAACTTCCAGTACCCCGATGCCTTTGATTTGTGTATCGCTGAAGTCTTCGGTCCAGGGCTGGGCTACGACGAGTTTCTCCTTGGGTTGCGAGAGCTTCATAAACCCGGCCATCGCAAACGCGAATGCGAGCAGGCCTTGAACGATCCAGAGCGCGATATCCATGATGGTTACCTCCTACCAATTGCTCCATCTGACCAGATATTCCGTCTGAGTGCGCTAAATGCGTCAGATGTTGCTTTTCCAACGTGTGTATGGTTAGGATCATAAAAGTAGGGAAAACGAGTGGCAATCATCAAAACGGCAAAAGCGTTGCCTATGCAACAGAAAGCGACAAGTGTTGGAAAAGTCATTCTTGCGAAAAGATGCACCAGGGGAAGACACCGATCTCGACCCGCGTGTGAAGCGCACCCGCGGGTTTCTACACGATGCGCTGATGGAGCTGCTGGGCGAAAAACCATTGCAGTCGATTACGGTGCGCGATATTGCAGAACGCGCCGGAGTGAATCGCGCGACGTTCTATGCCCATTTTGTGGATAAATACGACCTGTTCGGCCACGTCATCCGCGAGATTTACCGCGCCGAGCTCATCGCGCATCTGCCGGACACCACGACCTTTTGCGTCACGCACCTGCGCACGTTGATCGTCGCGACCCACGAATTTATGCAGCGGTTTAAGTCTGGCTGCGCTCCGGCGGATCATGAATTCAAACCCCTGATCGAAGCCCAGGTCCAGAACGAGTTGTTCAACACGTTGTTGATGTGGCTGGACGCGCAACCTGCGCTGCAACTACCGTCGTCGGCGCAAAACACCGCCGTGATGATGAGCTGGGCGATCTTCGGCGCAGCGTTGCAGTGGCAGCCCGTTGCCCCGGACCCAGAACAATTGGCCGATCAGGTGATCGCGTTCCTGACCGGGAGCTTGCGCGGTACGGGAGACGTAGCCCATGCCGCGGTTGTGCACGACAGCAGGTGAGCAGTCGTTTGTCCGGACCCGCTGCACGAGCCCGAAGGCTGATCAGAACCAGTGCCAAAAAAACAGAGACGAACCCGTGAATGGTTCGCCTCTGGCTGGCTGTCAATCTGGATAGGGGGCGGCGTTATTTTTTCGCGGGCGTGTCCGACCCGCCGGGCAGGAATTTCTGTGGCAGCACGCGCAGCAGCGCCATCCATCCGCAGGCCAGCATCCCGACCACAATGCCGGTCAGCGCCGTCTTGAACACGTTTGCGCCGCGAATCTCGCCGATAATCTTCAGCGTGACAAACCACAGCGTAAAGGCCAGCATACCCGCGACCGCGCCCATCACCAACCCTGCCACATCACTCTTGCCTTTGAAGACATTGTAGGTCAGGCCGTTGAGGGCTGCGATAAACCCGCCGAACGTGAACAGCAGCGCGCTGGTCGGCAGGTCGAGTATCTCGTCGAAAAAGGCCGCCACGATCCCCGACAGGATCGCCACAACCAGCACTTTGGCCGCAATATCCAGGTCGAGGTCCAGCCGTTCGCGCACGTTGCCCAGGAAGCTCGCGATATCGCCTGGAGTGACATCCACATCGAGACTTACTCCTCGCCGCTGGCGCGCAGGTTGGGCGGGAGGGGGG